>PKTY01000176.1 GCA_002869725.1 Desulfuromonas sp.
CCCGCCGCCCCCATCTGACCACGCAGCTCGGGATGAGAGGCGAGGTGGGCGACCGCGTCGCAAAATGCCTCAACATCGCCGGGGTCGGTCAACAGGCCCGTCTCGCCCTGAACCACCACTTCCGGGTTGGAGCTGTGATCGAAGGCGACAATCGGGCGCGCGCAGGCCATGGCCTCCGTCAGGACATAACCGAACCCCTCCCAGAGTGAGCTGAGCAGGAAAACATCGATCTGACTCAGAAAGCCGGACATATCTTCGACAAAGCCGAGGAACTCGATGCTTGCCGCAACCCCCAATCGCCGGGCCTCCTCCTCGAGTTCCGTCCGCAGTGGCCCGGTTCCGGCGATAAGCAACCGGCAGTGGAGACCGCGCTGCTGCAGGCGGCGGAGAGTTTCGAGCAGAAAGACCTGGTTTTTCTGCCTCGACAGCCGCCCTGCCGTCCCAAGCACCAGAGGGTCGTCGACCGTTCCGGTCCGCGCCGTTGGCGGGCCGGTCAGGTAGTCGGCCGGGTCGATCCCGTTGTAAATCACCCGGATCCTTGAGGGATCGATGAGTCGGGAGTTCCGTGCCAGGATCGTCTGTTTGGTCTCCTTTGAGTTGGCAATGACATCGGTGACAACATGCCGGAACAGCCAGCGGTTCAGCAGGGTATTGCGAACCGGAATGGCGCTCCCTCGCCGGTAGATAATCCGGGGGACTCCCGCCAGCCGTGCCGCGACTCCGGCGACCTTCAGGTCCGAGGGGAGGTTGAGGATCACCGTTTCGACGGCCTCGGTCCGGAACCAGCGATAAAGTTGCCCGAGACGGACCGGGTTGAGCAGGCTCAGGTTGCCGATGGTGAAGGCCCGACTTTCGATGCCGGCATCGACCAGCCTCTTCTGCAGGTCACTGCCGGGATGAACACCGGCCAGCACGTGAAAGCGTGGCGCTGCAAGGGCCATAGCGGCGTCAAGGTGCCATTTTTCTCCGCCCCCCCATGTCCTGCAGGAATTGAAAAGGCAGACCTTCAAACCAACTCCCTCCCGGCGCCCCGACGCAAGCCGTCGCCACCCTCTTCCAGCAGCTCGAGGGCGGCGGAGACCACCTGGTCGACGGTGACATTCAGCATGCAATGATGATCGGTCGGGCAGGTACGTCTGAGACAGGGGGCGCAGTCCGCAGCGGAATGGACGACCCGGGAGGCTTCGCTCAGGGGATAGGTCGTGGTATGGTCGGTCGGCCCGAAAATTGCCACGGTCGGCACGCTGAACGCGGCGGCGATGTGCATCGGCCCGGAATCGTTACTGACCACCAGACGGCTGCAGGCAATGACCGCCATCATCTCGCGCACCGATGTCCTTCCGACTAGGTTGATTCGGGGGCAGGACAGCTGCCGTTCGATATCGGCCCCAATGGCGGTCTCCCCCGGTCCGCCGATGATCACCACTCCGAGCCCGAGTCTCCGCGACAGAATGTTCCCTACAGCAGCGAATCGCTCCGGATACCAACGCTTTGCCGACCCGTAGGCCGCTCCGGGGTTCAGAACGAGCCAACCATCGAAGCCGACGAGACTCAAGGCCGCTGACGGTTCGCCCGGTGCGAGATCAAGCCGCAGAGGGGAATCCTGTCCGCTGATTCCCAGGGCGGCCAACATCTCCAGGTAGTGACGAGAGTGATGCCTCTGCCGGATATCTTCGGTCAACGGCGTCTTGTGGGTCAGCAGGAAACCACGATGGTCGGTGCTGAATCCGGCCCGAATCGGAATCCCGGCCAGAAACGTGAGCAGCGCAGCCTCGAAGGCCTTCTGAAACAGCAAGGCTAGGCCAAAATTTTCGCTGCGCAGCTCACGGGTAAACGTCATCAACCCCGCAAGCCCCTTGTGACGACCGTTCTTATCGAAGATCAGGATCCGATCGCACCAGGGGTGGGTCCTGAACAACTCGGCGACCAGAGGGTTGGCGGCAACCACGATCTCGGCCCCCCGGTAGTGCTGTCTGACCACCCCGAGGGCGGGAGTCATCATGACCCCGTCACCGATCCAGTTGGTCGCCCGGATCAGGATTTTCCTGGGAGCGTCGTCTCCGCCCAGACCGTTGGTGTCACAGGTCAAGGGGCTGCGCTTCCTCGATGAGCATCACCGGGATATCATCCTTGACCGGATAAACCAGGCGACAGGATTGGCAGACGATCCCCTGCTCCTCCACCAGTTCAACAGGCTTTTTGCATTGGGGGCAGGCGAGGATCTTGAGCAGTTCTTTACTGAGATTGTGCATGTTCTATCCTTCCCAATATGTCGTACAGGGCGTTGTCAAGGGCAGCACCTTCGAAAAAATCGATCTCTAATTTGACGATATAGCACGGTTTTCTGAACTGAAAACCGGCCAGCTTCACGGCATCCTTTTCCGTTGTCAGCAGAAAATCGGCGTCTGCAGCGTCGGCTTCCAGCATGGCAATCTCCCTCTGGGTGTAGCTGCAATGGTCGGCAAAGGGTCGGCGCACGACCAGTTCCACCCCGGCGACAACCAGAAGTTCGAAGAACCGCCCCGGATCAGCAATACCGGCAAAGGCCACCCCCTTCCGCCGCCGAAGCTCGGCCAGAGGCCGGCATCCCCCCCCAATGGCCACAACTTCAGCGCCAAGGCGATGAGCACAACGACAATGGGGGGTGCTCGTGACCAGCGAAACCGGCCGGGAGGGCTCGGCCCGGGTCAGCACCAGGAGGTCGGCCCGCTGCAAGGCTGAGGGTCCTTCACGCAAAATCCCCGCCGGCAACAGGTAACCGTTGCCATAAGGCCGGGCGTCGTCGAGAAGAACGACATCAAGGTCCCGGGCAACCTGACGGTGCTGAAAGCCATCATCGAGGATAACAAGGTCGACGAGTCTCGTCTGTTCGAGATGCTGCAGGGCATGGCGCCTCTTTCTTGCGACGTAAACCCTGCTGTGCGGGTTCCGTTGGGCGAGGAGAAACGGTTCATCGCCACAACTGCTGGCTGGCCGTAGGGGGCCGCCCCCCTCGCCCGACGAGACCATGGCGAACCGGCCAACAAAGTTCCCACCATACCCCCGGCTGATGACAGCGACCTTGACTCCGCGGGCGGCAAACCAGCCCAGCAGGTGGTCGACAACCGGGGTCTTCCCGGTCCCGCCGACCGCGAGGTTGCCTACAGAGATCACCGGCAGTCGGGCCATGTAAGCAGGTAACAGCTTTTTTTGGTAGAGGAGATTGCGAAGCCAGCTTAACCCAGCAAAGCATCGGCTCAGCAGAACCAGCAGCGCGAAAATCAGGCGTTCGGCCGCCCCTTTCGGCCCGTCAGTGACCAAACGATGATGAAAGGACTCCAGGGCTGCCATGTCATGGTCCGAGCAAGGCGGTGATCTTCGCCACCGTCAACTTTGTGGCACCAACGTTGCGACCAACAATCCTCCTCCCTGCCGCACCCATTCTGCTCCGCAGGGCGTCATCGTTGTGAAGCCGCCTCAGTGACTCCAACAGTTCGTCAGAATTCCGCACCGTACAACCGGCGCCGTCCTGCAGGACCAGGTTCTCGATCTCGCGGGAGTTTAACATGTGCGGACCGAACAGAACAGGTTTGCCGAGAGCTGCTGGTTCAAGAAGATTGTGCCCTCCCTGAGGGACCAAGCTGCCGCCGACAAACACCACATCTGCCAGGGAGTAGAAGTCTCTCAGTTCGCCGACGGTATCCAGAACCATCACCTCACAGTCACCAGGCATCTCCTCGGGACTCTGCAGGGTCGAGCGCATCACGAAAGGGAGTGAGGACAGATCGAGGAGCTCGGAAACCGCCCGGGCCCGAGGGGGGTGCCGTGGGGCCAGGATCAGGAAACTCTGTAGCCCCTGGCCGCGCAGCGCCTTGTGACAGGCGATCATTACCTCGTCCTCCCCCTTGTGCGTCGAACCAGCAACCCAGACATACCGGTCCGACCGAAGCCCCGATTCACCCAGGGCCTCGGCAAACGTCCCCTGTTCGACAGTCGTCCATGGGATATCGAACTTGATGTTCCCCGACACGTGGGTTCTGTCGGCGGGAGCCCCCATCCTCCTGATCCTGAGGACACTCTCCCGATCCTGCATGCAGATCAGACTGAATGATTCAAGGAGCCCGGCCATGATCTTCCTGACCAGGAAGTAGCGTGTAAACGATTTCCTGGAAATTCGGCCATTGGCCAGAATCAAAGGGATGCGCCTGGCTTTTGCCGAGTGGATGAAGTTGGGCCAAAGCTCGGTTTCGATTATGATGATCGCGTCCGGCTGCAACTGTTTGAGAACTCGCTCGACAATACCCGGCAGATCGAAGGGGACGAAGATGGCGAGATCGGCCTCATTGGACTCCCGTGCAACCTGGTTGCCGGTGAAGGTCATGCTCGACACCACAACTCTCGACGACGGGTGGACCCTTTTCAGCTCACGGATCAGAGGTTGGGCCACCCTGACTTCGCCCACAGAGACGGCATGAACCCAGAACACCTTGCCGCCTTGCAGTTTTTCCAACGCGCTGCGCGGCAGGAACCCCAGCCTTTCGGCCAAAGACCGCATACTGTTGCCATGGGGCAACCCCTTGAAAAAGGCGTAAACCAGCAGGAGCGGGCTGACCAGTAGCAACAGCAGGTTATACGGCAGCAACACCTTTCTCCTCCAGGCGGGCGAATGCCCGCCGTGTGTTCTCTTCCATCGCCTGCTGAACCCTAACCTGAAACGCCCCCTTCTCTTCGCCCGCCTGAACGAAAAGCGGCGGACCGAAACTGAACACCGCCACTCCGAAGGGGGAGGGAAGCAGAAACCGGTCCCAGGAAGCAAACCGGTGGCCACGGCTGCAGGCGAATGCCATAGGAACCACCGGTCGAGCCGTCATGCGAGCCAGTTGAACCACCCCTTCCTTGACCCGGTGTCGCGGTCCGCGCGGTCCATCCGGGGTCAAGGCCAGATCACAGTCCTGCCTGGCCAGGTCGAGCATCTCTCGGAAAGCGGCCCGCCCCCCCCGGGACGAGGATCCCCGCACCGCCCCGATCCCGAAGCGGGCCATAGTGCGGGCGATCAGTTCCCCGTCCCGCGAAGGACTGATCAGCGCCTTGACCGCCGGCCCATGATACCCGCATGGCATGAGGAGCAGTTGGTCGTGCCAGACCGAGAGAATTACCCTCTCCCCTTGACGCCACATCTGGCGCAGCGGTTCGAGGCCGAGATACTCCGGCTGCAGCCGCCAATTCAGAAAGCGGATCAGCTGGACGGCCAGGGGGGGCGCCAGCCAAGAGACAAGGGAATCGAGTCGTGCAGCCATCACGCCTCGCGAAACTGCATGTCGTAAAATTTTCGATAGAGTCCGTTGCCGGCGATAAGTTCCTGGTGCCGACCCGATTCGACGATCCGCCCTTGGTCGAGAACCAGTATCCGGTCGGCATTCATGATGGTCGACAACCGGTGGGCGACAACAAATGTCGTCCGGTTTTTCATCAGGTTGGCCAACGCCTTCTGCACCATGATCTCACTTTCGCTGTCGAGGGCGCTGGTCGCCTCGTCGAGGATCAGGATCGGCGCATCCCGCAAAAGGGCCCTGGCAATGCAGAGCCGTTGCCGCTGACCACCGGACAGACGCACCCCGCGATCGCCGATCTCCGTATCGTAGCCCTGGGGGAGAATCCGGATGAACTCGTCGGCGTAGGCCTCGCCGGCTGCCGCTTCGACGGCAGCGTCGTCGGCAGCGAGTCGACCATAGCGGATGTTCTCGCGAATCGAGGTATTGAACAGAAAGGTCTCCTGATCGACAAAGGCCAGGTTGCTTTTCAGGCTCTGTAAAGTGACTTGACGCAAGTCGTGATCGTCGAGAGTAACGGATCCAGCTGTCGGGTCGTAAAAGCGGGCGAGCAGGCCGACCACCGTCGACTTGCCGGCGCCACTGGCTCCGACCAGGGCAATCACCTCGCCAGGTCGTACATGAAGGTCGAAGCCGGACAGTACCGGCTGTTCATCGTAGGCGAAGGTCACCTGGTTGAACCGCACCTCCCCCCGGACCCGCGGCAGGGTAATGGCGCCAGGGGCATCCTTGATCTCCTGAAGCTCATCGAAAAGCCTGAACACCCCTTCGGCAGCGCCGAGGGACTGCTGCACGGTGTTGCTGACTTTGGTCAGGCGCTTGACCGGACCATACATCATCAGGATCGCTGCAACGATAGAAAACAGCTCCCCCTGGGTCATCGCTCCGTTCAGGACGCGATGGACCCCGTACCAGACCACTCCGGCACCACCGGCGGCGCCGAGGAGTTCGACCATGGGCGTGGCCAAAGAGTTATATTTGATGGTCCGGCGCAGAAACCGGTAATATTGGCGGTTTTCATCTTGGAACGTCCCAACATGATGATCCTCCCGGCCGAAAGCTTTGATCACCTTGATTCCGGCGAACGACTGCTGCAGGGTTCCGGTCAGATAACCGACACTGGACAGACCTTTGCGAGTACTCGCCTTGATCTTGACGCCAAGCCTGGTGACCGGCACCACAGAGACCGGCAACACCACAAAAGCGACACAGGCCAGCTGCCAGTCCTTGTAGAAAGCGAGAGTCACCAGGCCGACCAGGGCAAAGCTTTCGCGCAGGCCATCCACCAGCACATCGGCGGCAGAACGCTGCAACAAACCGACATCATTGAGGACTGTCGATGTCATCTTGCCTGAGGAATGGCGGGCATAGTAGGCCATAGACAGGCCCATGGAGTGTTCAAAAAGACGATTGCGAATATCCTGCACCACCAGTTGACCAGCGGTCTTGATCAAATATTCCTGCAGGAAACGCCCCACACCTTTCACCAGAGCAAGTCCAACGATAATCGCCGGCACCAGCGCCAGAAGCTGATAGCTTCGCGCCGCGATCACCCGGTCCACCAGAGGCTCGATCAGGTTGACATAACTGACATCGGCGCCGGCCACCACCAGGGAGGCGAGCATGGCCATGCCAACCCGCCGGTAATAAGGGCGAGAGAATTGAAGTAGCCTGCGGTAAAGCTCCTTGTTGACTGATGACACCTGTTTCAAACCTTCTGCGCTTGCCTGCTCTGGACCAGCTGATCAAGCATACCGGCAACACGCGCGGCACTCCCTGGTTCACCCAGTTGCTGGCGAACTGCAGCGAGCTCTTCACGAATTCTCAGTTGCTCAGCCTTGTCGTCAAGCAGACCTAGGATGGCTTCGCTGAGCCGGTCAGGATTGGCCTGTTCCTGAATGAACTCAGGGACAATTTCCTTGCCGGCGACAATATTAACCAGCCCGATATGTTTAACCCGAACCAAACGTTTACCCAAGGCATAAGAAAGGGGCGCTAACTTGTAAAAAATCGCCATCGGCGTTCCCGCCAAGGCAATCTGCAGGGTTACAGTCCCTGAGACAGTCAGCACAGCATCACACCCCCTGGCGATATCGTAGATGGAGATATCCCTGATGTCGACCAGGTCTACCGGCAGGTCATCGGGAAGCAGTTCAGCGATTCCGGCACTGCGCAGAGTGGCAGCGATCGGCACCACAAAACGGACCTCAGGTTTCCTGAGAACGATCTGGCGAGCGGTGACAACCAGAGTCTCCAGCATGGCACTCAGTTCACTGCGACGGCTCCCCGGAAAAAGTCCGACTACCGGTAAACCGGCTTCAATCTCCAGGGCGGACCGCAAATCACGCTGGCCGGATTCGCTGGCAAACTCATCGAGGAGCGGGTGGCCAATGTAGCGAACATCGATGTCGAGTCCGGCATAAAGTTTCGGTTCGAAGGGGAAAATTGCCGCAAGGGCATCGACTAACCGAGCAATCTTGCGAACCCGCCCCTGCCGCCAAGCCCAGACCTGAGGGCTGACATAGTAGAGGACAGGCACCCCTGCACGCTGGGCGTGACGCGCCAACCGCAGGTTGAACTCGGGAAAGTCGATAAGAACCAGGGACTGCGGCCGCTCCGGTCCGTACAACACCCGCTTCAGAGTCTGAAACGCCCGCCAGATTTCCGGGAAGTGCCGAATCACCTCGACAAACCCCATAACGGCAACCTGCTCGCTCGGCACCAGGATCTCACAGCCGGCCGCCGCCATCCGCTCCCCGCCAACTCCCAAAAATCGTGTTTCGGGATGCAGGGCCGCATACTCACTGATCAGACTGGAACCGTGCAGGTCGCCAGAAGCCTCGCCGGCCACGATCAAGATTCTGTTCACCAGTTACACCCTCGGGGCGGACGGGGACAGTCCTGTGAGGTGCCGGGACAGTCCCCTCCCCTCGAAACAGAGATCAGCTCTCTCACCTTTGACCGTTAGCCGCCTTGCGAATCACCTCAACAACCCGTTCGATCTGCTCTTCGTTCAGTTCCGGGTAGATCGGTAGTGACAGACAGCGACAAGCGACATCTTCGGTTACTGGCAATGACAGCCCGGCACAGGCATCAGCAAAGACTTCCTGTCGATGCAGGGGTATCGGATAGTAGATGGCCGAGGAGACACCGGCGGCTGTCAGCGCCTGCTGAAGAAGTTCCCGATCTTCGACCAGGATGGTGTACTGATGATAGACGTGGGTCCCCTTGCCATCCTCGAACGGGGTTATGATGCCAAGGGCGGCAAGTTGTTGCGAATAACGGTGAGCATTGGTGCGCCGCTGCCGGTTGAACCGCTCCAGCTGCTTGAGCTTGACCCGCAGCACAGCCGCCTGCAGGCTGTCGAGTCGGCTGTTGACCCCGATTATCGCGTGATGATAACGCTCCCGGCTGCCATGGTTGCGCAGCACGCGCAGCTGCTCGGCAAGCTTGTCATCGTTGGTGGTGACCAGGCCGCCATCGCCAAAACAGCCAAGGTTTTTGCTTGGGAAAAAGGAGAAACAGCCGAGGTCGCCCCAGGCTCCGGTCATTGTGCCGGCATAGTCGGCACCGCAGGACTGGGCACAATCTTCCACCAGCAGCAGTCCATTTTTCTTACACAGCTCCTGCAACGGCAAAAGGTCGGCGGGCTGACCGAATAGATGGACCGGAAGCACTACCTTGGTGCGGGAGGTGATCGCTTGCGCGATTTTGACCGGGTCGATATTAAAAGTCTGCGGATCGATGTCGACAAAGACCGGGGTCGCTCCCACATAGGCGATCGCTTCAGCGGTGGCAATGAAGGTGAATGGCGAAGTGATCACCTCGTCGCCGGGCCCGACTCCTGCGGCCAGCAGCGCCAGGTGCAGGGCATCGGTTCCGGAAGCCACCCCTACGGCATGCCTGACACCGAGAAACATGGCGATCTCTTGTTCAAAGGCTGTGACCTCAGACCCAAGAATAAACTGGGTGCTGTCCAGCACAGCGGCCAAAGCCTGATCGATTTCAGTCTTGAGCTGCTGGTACTGAATCCTCAGGTCGACCATGGGGATCTGCATGGCAGGGTGTGTCCTTTCGATAAAGATGCTGAATCGTCCGTACGAAAAAACCGTGACGGGTCACAGCCTTTCCAGCACGGGGTCTCTCTTCAGGCCGTCACTTCATGCCAGAGCTTGCCCGAAATCTGCATCGCCACTTCAAGAGCCCGCTTGCCATCTTCGCCGCTGACCACCGGGGGTTTGCCATCGCGAATCGAGTCAACGAAGGCGTGGATTTCATCCCTGAGGGCGTCACCCTGGGCAAAGCTGCGCTCTTCACTGGCAATATTCGGCAGACCGGGGATCATGCTTTCACCGGGGCGCTTGCGGTAGATCGAAATCTTGCGGTTCTGGTAGTCGATGGAGATATAGGCATCCTGCTGGAAGATCCGCACCTTGCGCATCGCCTCGAGGCTGACTCGGCTGGCGGTAACGTTGGCGACACAACCGTTGGCAAACTGCAACCTGGCGTTAGCGATGTCAACCTCTTCGGAGAGCACCGGCACGCCGACCGAGTTGATGGTCTGGATCGGATGTGGCACCAAGCTGAGCAGAATATCGATATCGTGGATCATCAGATCGAGGACCACGTTGACATCGGTGCCGCGAGGCTTGAAGGACGACAGGCGGTGTGATTCGATGAACTGGGGGTTGTTGAGCACCCCTTTGAGAGCCATGACCGCCGGGTTGAAGCGTTCAAGATGACCGACCTGGAAGACCCGCTTGTGCTCTTTCGCAAGGCGAATCAGTTCATCAGCTTCGGCAACAGTGGTGGTAACCGGCTTTTCGACCAGAATATGGCAGCCGGCCTGCA
>PKTY01000059.1 GCA_002869725.1 Desulfuromonas sp.
CGCCGCGGTCGGTGATATTTTGGCAGAAAGATACAATGCCAAAATTGTGATTATCGGCGGCCCCGGCGAAAAGGAGATTGGACACGATATCGAACGGGTGATGAAGAGCCGCCCCCGCAACCTGGTTGGGACAACATCTGTCCGGGAGATGATGGCGGTGATTAATGCTTGTCGGTTAATTGTGACCAACGACTCCGGCCCCATGCATGTCGCGGCGGCGCTCAACGTGCCGGTGGTTGCAATATTTGGCCCGACCGACCATACGACGACCTATCCATGGTGCGAGCATTACAAAATAGTTCGCTCGAATGTCGACTGTGCTCCATGTTTAAAACGAAAATGTCCGACCGATCATTGCTGCATGCTGAATGTGACGGTAGACGATGTTGTCAATTCAGCTGCTGACCTGTATCGCGAGTCCTATCCTGACTGCCAGATTTGCGGGAGTTTTTGATGGCAGGAGTTGCTGCATCTGATGTTTCAATAGTGGTTTCAGTATACAGGGACCTTGCAGGATTGTCGCTTGTCCTTGAGTCTTTACAGGCGCAGACAGCTGAAGGATTTGAGATAATTGTCTCGGAAGATGGTGAATGCGACGAGGTGAAATCCTTTCTGAAGACTGTCGATAATCCACAGCTGAAACATTTGTCTCAGCCGGATCGCGGCTGGCAAAAAAGTCTCGCCTTGAATCGTGCGATTAAAACAGCCCGGGGCGAGTATCTCGTATTTATCGACGGTGATTGTGTCCCGAACCGCAATTTCGTCACCGCCCACGCCGCTTTGGCTGAACAAGGGTGTTATCTTGTCGGCCGCAGGGTTTTTCTTGGTCCGGAGATGAGCACGGCCCTCAAAACAAGACAAGTATCCTTTATAAAATTCGAAAAGGAATATCTGCGGCACATTGTTAAATTGCACCGAGATGGAGTTCGGCATTTTGAAGACGGCATCGCATTGCCGGCGACTTCTTTGACTCAAAGCATTATGACATTTATGCGCGGCATTCCGAATATCGTCGGATGCAATTTTTCTTGTTTCAAGAAAGATATGGTTGCAATCAACGGTTTCGATGAAGATTATGAAGGACCTTGTGTCGGTGAGGATGAAGATATCGTCTGGCGGTTGCAGGCTTGTGCGATCATGCCGAAAAGCTGCCGGAATTTTGCGAACATTTTCCATCTGGAGCATCCCAAAAATACATCGGATGCTATTCACCGGGAACACAAGAACCTGATGTTGAAGAAAATCGAGGCCGGCCAATTTTTTTGCCGAAACGGGATTGAAAAGAATTTGAATCGTGGCGGTTAAGTTGAAACAAAAAAAAATCTGTTTTTTTAACAGTTGTTCAGCATGGGGCGGGGGAGAGAAATGGCATTTTGAAGCTGCTGAATTTTTATCACAGCACCAGTTCGAGGTGTCCGTTGCAGCTGCTCCCGGGAGCCCTCTATATAGTAAAGCCAAACAGGCGGGTATAACGACCCGGTCGGTTAAGGTCGGGAACTTGTCCGCTTTGAATCTGTTTAAAATTCTTGGCCTGGCAAATTGGATGCGACGTGAAGATTTCGATGTTGTTATTCTCAACCTGCCATCCGATCTTAAGTGCGCCGGCCTGGCGGCAAAAATAGCCGGAGTGCGGCGTGTTATCTACCGTCGTGGCAGTGCTATCCCTGTCAAAAATACGGTTTTGAATCGCTGGTTGTTCGGAAATCTCCTCGACGATGTACTTGCCAACTCTGAAGAGACTAAAAAAACACTGCTAGTGAATAATCCCAACCTTTTCCCCGCGGAAAAAATTCATGTGATCTATAATGGCATCGATTGTAATGCCGGTTGTCAGGAAGAGATGACACCCGCGGTAAAGTTTGTTGATGGCAGCCCATTTGTTATTGGAACTGCCGGAAGGATGTCGCGGCAGAAGAACCAGAAGTTTTTGGTTGATTTGGCCGTTTCCCTATTGCAGGTCGGGCGTGATTTCAAGGTTCGTATTGCCGGTGATGGACCGCTCAGAAATGAGTTGGAGAATTATGCCCGCCAGTGCGGTGTTTTAAACTATTTCGAATTCCTCGGATTTGTCAAAGATGTTGATCGGTTTATGCAGGGGATTGATTTGTTCGTTTTGCCTTCCCATTGGGAAGGTTTTGGTTATGTCCTGGTCGAAGCAATGGCTGCGAGAAAAGCCGTGGTCGCATTCGACATAAGCAGTAACCCGGAAATTATTTCCAATGGCGAGACCGGATTCCTGGCCCCCTTTGACGATTTGAATGCTTTCACCGAAAAAACTTGCTTGTTGATGGATGAACCTGAACTGAGAATGCAAATGGGGCGAAACGGCTATGCACGGGTCCGATGCAAGTTTGATAAGAAAAATAACCTTAAAATGCTTGCTGGGATTTTGCTGGAGGGGATGTGAATAGAATGAAATTCAAGCTTTTGCAAAAGCCTGATTCTTTCTTCGGCTGGGTCGTTTTGGCATTCCCGGTATTTATCTGCACCATTCCGAGTTGGCATAGCTCATTGTTTGCACTTCTTGTGGTCGCTTCACTGTTTTTATGCAAGGGGGAATGGGACAGCCAAGATAAAGAGACCAAGCGTTTTTTCTTTATTGTATTGGTTTTTATATTGATTTGTGGTGCCAGCCTGGTAAATGTCGATGATCTTTATCAAGGGATCAAAAGACTTACAAAACTCAGTTATTTTTTGTGCGTTTTTGTTTTTATTCTCTCTGCGAAAAGGCTGAATATTGATTTGTTGAAAAAGTTTCTTCAGGGGGTTGCCGTTGGCAGTTTTGTCCTGTTTTGTGTTGCTGTTTATCAGAAATTTTTCCTCAATCTTGAAAGAGCCCAGGGAGTTACTCACCCCATTGTTTTCGGCGATGTGTCGATGTTGTATGCAGTATTATTGCTTGTTTATGTTGTATACAGGCCGCCCGGGGGGGCACGGGTAATTCCCATTTTCTCTTTGCTTGCAGCTTTAGGTGCAAGTTTTTTAAGTTTGTCTCGCGGCGGGTGGTTGTTGTTGCCGGTCATCGCCGTTAGTGCCCCCTTCCTTTTCCGGGATAAACTCTCTGTCAGGAATATTCTGAAAGTCGCCGGACTTTTCGTCATTGTCTCGTCTATTGTCCTGACTTTCTGGGGGGACATGATACAGGAACGGATAGACCAGACTCAGAGGAATATTGAAAAATATGCGCAAAATAAGCGCAAAAACAGCTCGGTCGGACAAAGGTTCCTGATGTGGGAGATTGCATTGGAAATGTTCCAGGAGAATCCGGTCATCGGATCAGGCCTCGGCGATTTTAATCATGACGCGACAGAAATGATGCGTGAGGGGACAACGGAGTTAAAAGAAGCCCACAGCCACGCCCACAATATTTTTTTAGAGATCCTGGCAACAACAGGTATTCTTGGACTTGTTTCAATGGTTGTGTCTATCCTTGGTCTCCCAATGCGCTTTTTTTATCAAAAATGGAGAAGTTCGAAAAATGATCAGCAGCGTCGGGCTGCTTTGTCAGGCTTGCTCGTTGTCGTCTCATTTATTGTTTTCGGTCTTTCTGAAAGTTGGATTTCCCGATCTCCTTTTATTATTGTATATTGCATGTCATTATCCGTGTTTTATTTGGCTACGATTCAAGCCGAGGTGCAGACTGGCATTAATGAATGATGACGATGAATCTATCAGTCGCGATCATAACGTTTAATGAAGAGAACAACATCCAGGCATGTATTGAGTCTGTGCAAGATGTTGCGGATGAAATCGTTGTTGTCGATTCCTTCAGCACTGATCGGACAGAAGAGATATGCGGTGGATTTCCCAAGGTCAGCTTCCATAAAAACCCATTTGATGGCCATGTCCAGCAGAAAAATGTGGCGATCGAAAAATGTGGCGGCGACTGGATTCTGTCCGTCGATGCAGATGAAAGAGTTACTCCTGAACTACGGGATTCCATAATGGAATTTTTGCGTTCAAGCCCGTCAAAGGAGATTGCCGGTGCCAAGTTTCCCCGGCTGACCATCCACATGAACCGAGAAATAAGGCATTGTGGCTGGTACCCCAACGCGCGCTACCGCCTCTTTCGCCGAGGCAGAGCGCATTGGGGGGGCGAGAACCCGCATGACAAACTTCTGCTTGACGGTAGTGGTGTTATGCTAAAGGGGGATTTGCTTCATTACAGCTTTGATGACCTGGCTCACCAGGTTCAGACCATCAACAGCTTTTCGAGTATTGCTGCATTGACCCGATTCAATAAGGGACGATGTTTCAGATTATGGCGTTTGTTGTTTAAACCGGTCAGTAAGTTTGTTGAGATCTATTTGGTTAAGCGCGGTTTTCTCGATGGTCTGCATGGGGTTATTATTGCTGTCAGTTCATCCTATTCATCGTTCCTGAAAGAAGCAAAGCTCTTTGAACTGGATCAGGTCGGGGCAGACAAGCCAAGCAACCTGCCTGACCGATATCGAAAATTACGAAAGTAAGAGGTGCCGTTTTTATGAAAATTACAATTTTTGGCTCTGGCTATGTCGGGCTGGTTACAGGGGCTTGTCTCGCCGATGCCGGCAACGATGTCATGTGCGTCGATATAGATTTCGATAAGATTGAATTGTTGAACAACGGTCAGGTCCCGATCTACGAACCGGGGCTTGAAAAACTCATTGCAACCAATCGCGAGGCGGGTCGCATCTCTTTTACCACTGATGTCGATGCCGGGGTCGCACATGGCCTGTTTCAGTTTATCGCGGTTGGGACTCCGCCGGATGAGGATGGTTCTGCCGATTTGCAGTACGTTCTCGCCGTCGCCAAAAGTATCGGTGAACGTCTCAACGAATATCGTATTGTCATCGACAAATCGACCGTCCCGGTCGGTACCGCCGACAAGGTGAGTATGGCAATAGCTGCGGAACTCGAAAAGCGTGGTGTCTCATACGAGTTCGATGTTGTTTCTAATCCGGAATTTCTCAAAGAGGGTGATGCAATCGGCGACTTCATGAAACCTGACCGGATCGTGGTCGGCACGGACAACCCGCGCACTGCCGAGTTGTTAAAGTCGTTATATGCCCCCTTTAACCGGAATCATGACCGAATGATCGTGATGGATGTGCGCTCGGCCGAGTTGACCAAGTATGCGGCCAACGCCATGCTGGCGACCAAGATCAGTTTCATGAATGAACTGGCCAACATCGCCGAACGGGTCGGGGCTGATATCGAGTCGGTGCGGCAGGGGATTGGTTCCGATTCGAGAATCGGATATTCATTCATCTATCCCGGTGCCGGTTACGGTGGCTCCTGTTTCCCCAAGGACGTACAGGCGCTCGGGCGCACCGCCGTTCAGGCAGGTTACGATGCAGAATTGCTTAATGCTGTTGAAAATGTCAACCTGCGCCAGAAGTCGGTGTTGTTCGAGAAGGTCAACAAGCATTTTGATGGAGCATTGCGTGGCAAGACCATCGCCGTGTGGGGGCTCTCCTTTAAGCCGAATACTGATGATATGCGCGAAGCGCCGAGCCGGGTTTTGATGGAGGCCTTGTGGGCTGCTGGATCGAATGTGCAGGCATATGATCCGCAGGCAATGGAGGAAACCGCGAGAATTTATGGCCCCAGGGAGGATTTGACGCTGTGCAAGTCCGCCGAGTCGGCCTTGCAGAATGCCGATGCACTGGTTGTTGTGACCGAATGGAAATCCTTCCGTAGCCCCGATTTTGATGAAATAAAGAAGGCTTTGACATCTCCGGTGATTTTTGACGGGCGGAATATCTATGAACCGGACTTTATCGAACAGTACGGTTTTACTTACTACGGCATCGGGCGGGGCAGCTCTGTTTACTGATCTGTTGATGGTTTGGAGGTTGTTTTACTATGGGACGTTTTGAACGAAAAAGAATCCTGGTGACGGGCGGCGCCGGTTTTATCGGCTCGCACTTGTGCGAACGGTTGGTCGATGCGGGGAATGACGTACTGTGTGTCGATAACTTTTTCACCGGGACCAAGGACAATGTCAGGCACCTGCTCGACAACCCCTTCTTCGAGTTGATGCGGCACGATGTGACGTTTCCGCTCTATGTTGAGGTTGACGAAATTTACAACCTCGCCTGCCCGGCGTCGCCGATCCATTACCAGTTCGACCCGGTTCAGACGACCAAGACCAGCGTGCACGGCGCGATCAACATGCTCGGCCTCGCCAAACGGGTCAAGGCCAAGATTCTGCAGGCATCGACCAGCGAGGTCTATGGCGATCCGGAGGTGCACCCTCAGAATGAGGAATACTGGGGACGGGTCAACCCGATCGGGTCCCGCGCCTGTTACGACGAGGGGAAACGTTGCGCCGAGACCCTGTTTTTCGATTATTATCGCCAACATGGTCTTGGCATCAAGGTGGCGCGCATTTTCAACACCTATGGCCCGCGCATGCACCCGAACGATGGTCGTGTCGTCTCCAATTTCATTGTTCAGGCATTGAAAGGGGTGCCGATCACGATCTATGGCGATGGCAAGCAAACCCGGTCATTCTGCTATGTCGAAGATCTGGTTGAGGGGTTGATCCGGCTGATGAACTCTCCGGACGATGTAACCGGTCCGATCAACCTGGGAAATAACGGAGAGTTTACGATGCTTGAACTGGCGGAAAAAGTTGTCGCCATGACCGATTCGAAATCTGAAATCGTATTCAAGCCGTTGCCGGAGGATGATCCGAAGCAGCGGCAACCGGATCTTTCCCTTGCCGGGCGTGTGCTTGGATGGAAGCCGACCGTTCCCTTGCAGCGCGGTCTGGAGCAAACGATAGCGTATTTCGCCGATTTTGTTTGAAGCGGATCAGGCCTGTTTTGCAATAGCTGACAATAAGGAAGCCCTTACGTCTTTAAATTCGATCAGCGACATCACCTCAGGGTTCCGCACCCGTTGACCCCAGCGGACCTCTTCGACAGGTTTGCCGAACTCGCCTTTAATTGCTTCCGGGTACTTGTTGACCGATATGTCGAGCGAGTTGTAAGGGCCTGTACGATTCGGGTTCGAACTGGCGTAAAGGCCGATGACCGGAGTGCCGACGGCATTGGCCATGTGGGCGGGGCCGGTGTCGGGCGAAATCAGCACGGTCGCTTGCTCCAGTACGGCAAGTAGTTCCTTCAACTTGGTTTTGCCGACGAGGTTGATACACTCTGCGGTTGATTGCTGTCTGATGGCGTCAGCATAATCGATTTCCATTTTTGACGATCCTCCGGTCAGCACCGTAACCATCCCCAGTTTCTCCAGTGCGAATTCGATCACTGCCGCGTAGTTATCCACGCTCCAGTTGCGCCAGTTCCTGGAACGGTTGCTGGTGCAGGGGTTGATGGCCAGAACCGGCTTGTCTGCAGGTAGCATTCGGGCCGCAAAGGCTCTAGCCTCATCCGGAATCGGAATGTCCCATGAGAGAATCGGGTCGGTGATCCCGAGTGCTTTGGGGAATTCGAGGAATCCGTCTAAAACATGCTGGTGCTCGACAGATGCGATCCGATGGCTGACAAATAATGACTGGCCGTTGCGTGAGCGATCGAGGTCGAAACCGATTTTAACAGGAGCTTTAACCAGCAGACTTGCCAGGCTGGCGCGTAATGCCACCTGCATGTGCAGCAGGATGTCGAACTCTCTCCCCTCAAGTTCTCTTGCCAGTTGCAGATAAGCCTTGACCCCCCGGCTTTTGTCAAAGAGAATGAACTCCACATCGGGGATGTCGCCGACCAGGGTGTGCTCGGTTTTTCCGATAATCCATGTGATTCTGCAATCCGGCCAGGCTTTTTGCAGCGTTCTCAGGGTCGGCAGGACATGGGTGACATCGCCGATTGCCGAAAGGCGCAGAATGCAGATGCTTTTGGGTGGAGAGGGAAGTGAAATTGTCATTGCAGATTGAACCCCAAGTCAAGGTCGAAGGTCGAACCCATATTCTATTCGATGCGAATCTCGTTAGTGAACCGACGGTAGACCTTTTTAACGTTGAATCCCTGCGACGTCAAGGTGTTGTTGAAGGGACCGCTGGCGGTCGCGGAGGCAGCTTCATTGTCGACCAACCCGGGAAGCGCTGGGTTTTGCGCCATTACCGGAGAGGAGGGCTGGTCAGTAAGGTCTTGAATGACCAGTATTTTGGCTGTTCACGTGCGAAAAGCCGTTCGTGGCGGGAATGGACGTTGTTAGCGCATCTCCATGAAGCGGGTTTGCCGGTGCCGCGTCCGGTGGCGGCGGCTTTTCATGCCGCTGCCGGCATCTATCGGGCGGATATCATCACTGAATTTCTCGAGAGGACTCAGACCCTGGCACAACGACTAGCCGCATCAACCTTGCCCGCTGACGAATGGGGCAATCTCGGCGCGCTTATTGCGAGATTCCATCGCCGCAATGTTTTTCATGCCGATCTCAACGCACATAATATTCTTGTTGGGGAAAATCATTCGTTTTTCCTGATCGATTTCGATCGGGGGGAGATTCGCCCCCGCGGCGCGTGGCTGGAAGGGAACCTGAATCGTCTGCATCGCTCGGTAACGAAGTTGCAGGCGCAAACCCCAGGTTTCCGGTTCGAAGAAGGCGATTGGGAACGCTTGCTGGAGGGGTATCGGCGGTTGGCTGGTTGAGGAGCGAGAACTCTCTACTGTTTTCCGTCAAGCTCCTGGTAGAGCTCAAAGGTTTTTTCAATCGTCATCCTGTTGTTGAATTCCGTGTTAATCCTTTTTTTTGCCTCTGCTCCCATCTGTCGGCACTTCTCCCGGTCCGTATAGAGGGACATGATCGCATCGGCGATAGCTTTGGCGTCTCCGGGCGGGACGACCAGTCCGCTTTTTCCCGGTTCGATCAGTTCCGGGCTTCCGCCGGAGTCGGTGACGATTGCCGGGACACCGTAGGCCATAGATTCGATAACGACCTTCGGCAATCCTTCACGTTTCAGCGCCGGCAACACCGACAGATCGCATCCGCCGATGATGGCCGGTGCGTTCTTTCTGAAACCGGTCAAATGGAAATGCTTACTGAACGGACTTCTCTCGATCTGTTTCTTCAACGAGTTGCTGTCCATGTTGCCGATCAACAAGAAGTGAATGTTCGAATCCTCAGGGATGTAGCTGGCCGCCTCGATCAGGACATGAATGCCTTTGCGTGGCCGGATGTTGGCAATGCAGCCGACGACAAAAGCATCATCTGGAATGTTGAATTTAGTTAAATTATTACAAGGATTTTGGTACCATGACAATTTATGCCCTTTGTGGATGGTGACAAACCTTTGCGGGTTCATTTTCACCCCCAGAAAATGCATCTGCAGAAAATGTTGGCGAATTGCTTCAGCGACGCAGATGATCTTGTTGATGCGCGGGTTGAGCCAGGTCATCCATGAGGCAGGATCGAAAAAGCTGACATTGCCGACAATGCCGCGGTAGGCGACGATCTTGACCGGGAACCCGATTGCCGCAATAAGAGCGTTGGATAGGGCCTTGTTGTTAAACACGTGAAGGATGTCGTAGTTGCCGGCAGCCAGTTTATTGCGGATAAGTTTGATTGCCGCAAGGTCGAAGCGGCTCTTGATGGTATGGGTGGTGAGGGGGACGCCGCTATCTTCATAGATGAGATTGTTGAATCCACCTGGATGGGCGATGATGTCGATCTCCACCCCCTTCTTCTGAAGCCCGACCAGGGTTTCGGCTTCCGGGCGGTCGCTGTGGCTGGTGATGCAGAGTGCTTTGATTGACATGTTTTCACCGTTCATCTTAAGGTTTGCAGTGGATACGACAAGACTGTAAAAAAGGACATTGCATTATGCAAGAAAAAATAAAAGGTTATCTTGCGCGCCACATCGAACTGTTTCGTTCGGTTGAGCAGGAACTCTGCGTCGAGATCGCGCGCAGTGCCACGATGCTGACTGAAACATTGCGGTCAGGCGGTAAGATACTGGTAATGGGCAACGGCGGCTCGGCGGCCGATGCCCAGCATTTTTCAGGCGAGCTGGTCGGGCGTTTCCTGGAAGATCGGCCGGCGATTGCCGCAATCGCCCTGCATACCGACACCTCTGTCCTCACCGCGGTCGGCAACGATTTCGGCTTCGATGAAATTTTCAGCCGCCAGGTCGAAGCCCTGGCCGGAGAGAACGACCTGCTTTTCGGGATTTCGACCAGCG
>PKTY01000421.1 GCA_002869725.1 Desulfuromonas sp.
ATCACAAAATGACGCTGCAGATCGCCATCCACATCAGCCGTATTGTGGCCACGATAGAAGGTCAACTCACCCTTTAAGCCCAGAGGACCGAGACTGCCAGCCAGCCCACAGCCAATCATTGGCCGGCTGCGCAGCCGGCCGGCAATGGCCAGCAGGTCGACCCCGGAACGGTTGTCAGACCAGGTTGTCAGCAAGGAGTCGTAGCGGTGTTGGTCGCCCGCGACAAATATGGTGGCAACCTGACCGTCGAGGCCGTAGTGAAAGGTTGCTCGAAGCGCATCAACCCCGGGTCTGACCTCGGTTTCAAGGGCGTCTGGAGCAAACGGGGCAACCACGTCAAGGGGAGAGAAGATCGCGATCCTGCCGAAACCAATGGCCTGGCGACCGATGGCCAAGTCAAGGCTCCCATATTCTGCACGCACAGCCAAGCGGTCGATGGCCAACCGACCGGACCAGTGGTCATTGTAGTGCCACGACTGCTCCAGGTCGATGCGCCGATTGATTTCAGGCGACGCAGAGGCCGCACCCCCCGGCGGGTTGACCCAGCGCAGCCGGTAGTCAAGGGCTCCCTCCAAGTGCCAAGCCTCGCCTCGGGACCATTGCGTTTCAAGACGCAGCGACTGGCTCGACACCGACCAGTCCGACGGCTGTTGTCTGGGTGCAACCTCGACATGGGTACTGAGAGATTTGAGTGAACCGGTCCAGACCACCTCCCCGGAGGCGACTGTGGCGAAGGGAAGAACCATCAAGTTGACGAGGGCCAGCAGTCGGGGATAGAGACCTCGGCTGGTGTCTAGAAACCTCAGCATGTCAGACCGTCCGGTCTTCCACCAGGTGACCATCCTCGAGGCGGATCACCCTTTTTCCCCTGGAGATGACACGGTCATCGTGGGAACTGAAAATAAACGTGGTACGCCGTTCGCTGTTCAGCAGGCGCATCAGGTCGAGCAGGTCTTCAGCCGTTGCGGAATCGAGGTTGGCGGTCGGTTCATCGGCAAGGATCACTTGCGGTTCGGCGGCCATGGCCCGGGCAATCGCCACCCTCTGCTGCTGGCCACCGGAGAGATCGGCCGGCCGACGATTTTCGAGCCCGGAGATCCCCAGATCGGCAAACAGCTCCATGACCCGGCGGCGACGACGACCGCGTTCGACCTTCTGCAGCATCAGGGTGAATTCGGCATTTTCCGCGGCGGTCAACACCGGGATCAGGTTGTAGGATTGAAAGATAAAGCCGATGTTCTGCAGGCGAAAGTCTGCCAGTTCCCTGGCCGTGGCCTGTCCCATGTCCCGGCCGTTAAAGACCATCCGGCCGGCGCTCGGCCGGTCAAGACATCCGATCAGATTCAGCACCGTGGTCTTGCCACTCCCCGAGGGCCCGGCCAGCACCGCGAACTCTCCGGCCTCAAACTGCAACGACAGGTTGTCGAGGGCGACCACCTGCTGATTTCCTTCCTGATAAAGCTTGGCAATGTTGTCCAGTTCAATCAGAGCCATGTGTGATGCTTTCGCAAATCCTCTATGGGGATGGCTAACCCAAAAACGCCACAGCCAAGACACACAACTTTCTTCGAGTTGGTCTTCCTGACGCCAAGATCGCAGAAAGCTGTTAGCGGTGCCGCATCCCTTCCACCGGGGTGATACGACCGGCCTTAATGGCCGGGTAAAGGGCCGCCAGCAGAGTCAGGCTGGTGATAAAGAAGGCAATTCCCAGCATGCGACCCGGGTTCCAGCTTGCCCGAATAATCGGGTCGAAAACCACCCCGCCGAATTCGAGGGTTTCAGGGACCAGTTCCTGCAGGTCAATCCCCACGCTGACCAGGTACCAGGTTGCCAGACAACCCAGTACCGTGCCGATGATAGCAGCCAGCAGGCCAAGCAGAAGGGCCTCCAGCATGATCATGCGACGCAGCGTCATCGGCTTGCTGCCGAGTGCGAGGATCAGGCCGAACTCCCGCATACGTTCCATGACCGACATGAGCAGGGTGTTGACGACGCCAATCGTCACGATCAGGAGAATAATCAGAAAGAGAACGTTGCCACTGGCGTAATCCAACTTGATCGCGTTGGCAAGATTCGGCATGGCCTGCTCCCAGCTCACCACCTCGGTCACCGCATTTGGCAGGATAAGCGTTTCAACCTTCTTTTGAACCATGGGCCCTGTTTCCGCGTCAGTCAGGATAATGGCCAATTCGTGAATTGAGCCGGTGTCGCCGCTCAAGATAGCGGCCCTTTGGCGACCCACCATGATCAGGGAGCTATCGATATCTTTGATGCTGGAACGAATCACCCCCCTGACCCGCAGAAGCTCGCTGTGCAGCGTACCATCCCGGTTCTGGGCGGTGACGACGAATTTTTGTCCCGGCTGGATTTGCAGTTCGTCAAGGAGACGGACACCGACGATGGCATCCCGCGAATCAGAGGCCCTGATCATTTCTGCATCCGGCAACGGTTTGAGAAACGGGTTAATCGTTTTTTCACGGGGAGGATCGACACCGAACAGGACAATACCACGGCTTTCCCGGCTTGACTGGGCCAGCGCTGGAATGTAGAGACGGGGCAGCACCTGCTCGACACCGGGGAGCGACATGATACGCGCCACCAGATCGCGGTCCTTGAAAAGCAGCGTTTCGTCTCGACTTTCGCGGTAACCCTGTCGATAGATTGCGAGGTGCCCGGACCCGGCGCGGACCCCGCTGTCAATCATTTCCCCGTAAACGCCGTAAGCGAGATTGTGCTGGACCTGGACGAGCATGATGCTGAAGGCAATTGCCGCCAGGGTGATGATCGTGCGGCGGCGATTGCGCCAAAGATTTCTCCATGCCAGGTGGAAACAGTCCAAATTATTCCTCCCTGAGCGCCTGAACCGGATCAAGCCGTGCAGCACGATTGGCAGGTAAAAAACCGGCCATAAGGCAGATGATCAGCAGCATCCCGGAGGGAATCGTGAAGTTTCCGGTTTCAAAAACTGCGCTCAGCCGGGGCGGAATCGTCCCCCCGGCATAAGTCACCGGGGTGATCTGTGCAGACAGGTCGATGCCGACCTGCTGCATGTACCAGGTCATGAGCCCACCACACAGCAGCCCGATCGCCAGGGCGATGCAGCCAAGCACCAGAGTCTCCAGCAGGACCAGCCTGCGGATGGTCCAGGGGCGCATCCCCTGGGCCATGAGGATACCGAATTCTCGGGTTCTCTCCATCACCGACATAAAGAAGGTATTGAGGATTCCGAGGCCGGTTGCCAGGTACAAAATGGTGACGACGATCATGCGGCTGACATCGTAAGAGGCGATGACGTCACGCATTTCGGGGAGCAATGTCCCCCAATCCAAAGCAAGGAGATCCTCGGGCAGGCGAGATGCGAGGCGTTTGGCTGTCGCTGCAGCCTGCATCGGGTCCGCAAGGCGCATGGCCACTTCATGGATGCGCCCGGGAAGGGCCATGATGCTTTGCAGCCATGGCAACGGGGCCAGGACAAGGTTGTTGTCGTGGCGGCTGTCGCCGGTGGCAAAGATGCCGCGGACCACCAGAAGGTCGTTGCCGATGGAGCCGTCCGCCGCCTGGGTGACGAATACCAGCTCGTCGCCGATATGCAGACCCATCTTCCGGGCCAGCCCCTGGCCGATCAGGGCACCGTCCCGATCGCTTTTGTCAAGGTAGCGCCCGGCAACAAGCTGCTTTTGCAGCGAGGTGACCTGTCGCTCAAGGTCCGGCAGCATGCCGATCAGTTCTGTCGGCTGACTGCTGTCTCTGACTGAAAGCAGGCCGAAGCTGCGCAAACGGGGAGAAACCCCGGTGATGTCCGGTTCGTCCCGTAACTTGAGCTGGGAGACAATATCCTGCGGCAGGTGGGCGTACATATCCCGGCGCAGGTGATAGTCACTTCCCATGAGCACCATGTGGCCCTGGTACTGCTCCGTCACCGAGGCGAGCATGTCCCTGAACATGCCAGAAAATATCCCCAGCGCGAGAATCAGCAGTGCTGCCGATATCACCATCGCCGAGAGCGTCAGCAGGGTACGTCGCTGGTTGCGCCAGAGGTTGCGAAAAGCCAGGGTCAGGAGCATGTCAGGGGCTCTGGAGGTTGCGCAGGGAGAAATATGTCTCATCGAGGTTCAGGTCAAACACCAGCTCCCGGTAGTGCAGAACCGTCATCTCGTCCGGTTTCTCAACGGGCAGAACCGTCAGGCGCAAGGGGATTGTGCGATCGCCGACCTGCTGCACATCATCGAAATGGAGTTCACGGACCAGGACCATCTCCTCATCGAAATAATCGACCTGCTCCGGAACACGCGGCGACTTGCGCACGTGATAAATGATCTTTCCCCAGACCACGGCGGCCTGGGGTTTCGGCAGGCACTCGATGACGTAATGGGTGCCCGATTCTTCGAGCAGGCTCAGCTGGTAGTCTTCTTCGATATGATTGGCTTTTACCAGGTCATCGTTGGTGATGTGACTGCCCATCCAGCTGCCACCCATCATCGACGGCGGGACCTTGATCACGCGATCGACCTTGGGTAGGTAGTTCCAGACCTCACGGTCTCTTTTCAACGTCGCAACACCGCGTTCCTTGGCCGGTTCCAGGATGCGAATCAGGAAGTAGTCGCGTTCCAGCGACCAGGCTTCCATCTCCAGGGTGCGTTGCCAGTGGCTTGTCTTGACCTGCATGGTTGTGAGGGTATGGGATGAGGCTCCCATGTATTGCTGCTCAACTTCGCGGACCAAGGCTTCGACATCGAGCTCCGCACCCCACCCTGGAACCGTCGCGCAGAGAAGGACTCCCCAGGCGACGAAAAGTCTATTGGCCATACGCACGGTTCGAATGAACATCATCACGTCAACCCGCAAGACGTCCAAAAGCTGGGCTGATTTCCGTACCCCCCGACAAAAAAACTCCGCAGTGCGGAGGGCCATGCATGGAGGCACGGAAATGAAGAAGGTTACAGGAAGTATATCGCCAACGGCCGCCGATGCAATCGAACAGCACGGATTCTGGCACACCAGAACCTGTTGGCATCAGGGTCGATGTTCGTTGTTAGGAGAGGAGCGATGAGGGGGTTATTTCTTCGCCGGCCGGCTGGCGAAGATCAGGATTTTGCGGTCGGTGTAGGCTTCCACCTCCCCCGCAAACGTATCAATATGGAAATAGTCCTGAACTTTATTCGGCGCCTCGACAAAAAACTTGTTCAGGTTGGTAACACCCTCGCGGTTCAAGCCGGAGCGCTTGGCCCAGACCGGAAAATCGTGAGTTTTAGGAAAAACCACTGTTTCGTGGAGGATAAACCCGGCATCCTGAATCATCTGCTCCCATTGGCTGGTCGTATAGGCCTGGATATGGGTTGGGTCGCGCATTTTTTCCATCTGCTGATGCCAGTCAGCGATCTCTTCATCATCGGGGAGCAGGGTATCGACAATCGCCATGCGCCCACCACGCCGCAGGACGCGGTGGAACTCACTCAGAGCACGGGGGACATCCGGGAAATGATGCGGCGCGATGCGACAGGTCAGCAGGGTGAACGCCCCGGCCGGAAACGGCAGGTCCTCAGCATCGGCTTCGCGGAAGGTGACATTGTCGACCCCCCCCTCCTCGCTGACAAACTCCTGGGCCTTCTTGAGCATGACCATGGTCAGGTCGGATGCGACCACGCTGCGCACCATGGGGGAAAACCGCAGGGCAGTGTGACCACCTCCGCAGGCGACATCGAGCATGTTATCGTCGGGCGACGGCTTGAGCAGACGGACCATCGCCTCGAGGTCGTCTCCGGAAGCAAACCCCTTGTCACGAATATACCCTTCAGCAGCCCGGCCGAACTGCTCGCGAACCTTGTTCTTGAAGTCGCGACTCATTGCATCTCCTCCACAAAATGATTTGCCATTATAGCACCGGTTTCGGCAAATGGGTGTCGGGAATATACTCTTTTACCGACAAAAAAGCATCCAAAACCTCAGAGGCTGTTGAGTAGGCCCCCTCTATTCCATGATCAGGCAACATTTCGGAATATCTTTTGCTTTCGTTTTCGCTCGACAATCAAGAGAGCTCCTGTGATCGGTGCCCGCTGTTTAGTTTGGAATAACTGTCGGGCAAAAAATCGTCCTGTGCCCTCTCCCTTGACAAAAACCTGCCCCGACTGGATAGACCCTGACCATGGAAAATTTTTTGCAGACCTTGATTGAACTGGGTGGCGAGCTGTGGACCGAGTTCCTCTATATCATCCCTTATCTGGCGATCGGAGTCCTGGTCGAAGCGATCATTCGCACCTTCAAATGGCACGTCAAAATCCGCAAGGCCCTGACCCATTACGGAATGCTGGCGATCCCGGCAGCCACCCTGCTTGGCGTGGCCAGCCCGCTCTGTGCCTGCGCCACGCTGCCGCTGGTGATCTCCCTGCTAGTTGCCGGGCTCCCTCTCGCCCCGGCCATGGCGCTGCTGGTGACCTCGCCGCTGATGAGCCCGGCATCGTTCAGCATGCTCTCCGGCATGCTCGGCGTGCACTGGGCCATTTCGGTAGCGGTCTGCGCGGTGATCCTCGGGCTGTTCGCCGGATATGTGACCCATCTTCTGCGCGGACGGGGATTTGCCGAAAGCGACGTTTTCCGCAAACAGCTCCCCCAGGGGGATTTTCATGATCCCGACTACCCGGTCGAGCAGCTGCGCTGCGAGTGCGGCCAGCAGCTATCCCACCGAGTCGACCGCTGCACCCATAACAAGGGGCTGGTCTTTCTGGCTCGTTTTTGGGAGGGGAGCCTGAAAATCGGCAAATTCGCCCTGCTCGGCCTGGTGATCGAGGTGTTGGCGATCTCCTTCATCCCCAACAACTGGATTATCGGCCTGTTGGAAGGGCCCGGAATTCTGCCGATTTTTGCCATCACCCTGGCCGCAATCCCTCTCCACCTGCCACAGGTGACCGCCTCCTCGATCCTGTTCGGCTTCTACCTCCCCGACCCGGGAGAGCTGATTCCACTGGCCAAAGGGGCCGGTATCGCCATGCTGGTCGGTGGCCCAGTTACCGCGTTGCCGGTGATGGCGGTCTTTATTTCGATGTTCAAACCGCGGGTGCTGCTCCTTTACCTCACACTCTGCGTCGGCGGAACCATTACCCTGGCCCTGATCTTCCGGGCTTTACCCCTCCCTTTCTGAAATGAGCAAAGCGATGCAGAACAGAAGCCAGCGGCTGCGCCTGACAGTCGGTCCCGAAACCGTTCGCATGCTTGAGCTCGGTCACCCCTGGGTGATCGCCGATCGCTATACCGCACGCTGGCCGAAGTTCGAAGTCGGGGAACTGGCTGAGCTGACCAGCGAACAGGGAAGGCCGCTCGGCACCGCATTGCTCGATCCTGGCGCACGAATTGTCGCCAGACTGTTGAGCAGAGCGCCCCTCAAGCTCGATCGGGACTGGCTGGTCAAACGCATGCAACAGGGCAACCAGGCCCGGCAGTGGCTCGAGCTTGGCGACACCACTGCCTGGCGACTGATCAACGGTGAAGGAGACAACCTGCCGGGGCTAACCATCGACCGCTACGGTGAATACCTGCTGTTGCAGTATTATTCTCCATCCTGGGAACCCTATCTCGATGCTTTGTGCGAAGCGGCCCGGCAAGTCTATCAACCACTCGGAATCTACGGCAAGTTCCGCCCTCAGGAGACCCGGCGTCTGGCAGGACAGCAAGGTTCCCAGGGACGACTGCTGTGGGGAAAGCCGGCTCCCGATGACTATTGCGTCAGAGAGCAGGGGCTATGCTACCGGGTCGACCTGGTGCGCGACCTGCATAGCGGACTGTTCCTCGACCAACGCGATAACCGGCAACGCTTCCGGCGTCTGGCCGCCGGCGCCAAGGTGCTTAACCTGTTTGCCTACACCGGCGCCTTTTCAGTAACAGCCGCCGCCGGGGGAGCTCTTAGCGTAACCAGCGTCGATGCCGCCGGCCGCTACCTGGCATGGGCGACTGAAAACTTCCGGTGCAACGGCATCGACCCCTCACCTCACCGCTTCCTCACCGAGGACTGTTTCCAGGCCCTTGAACAGTTTGCCGAAACCGGTGAGAGCTTTGACCTGATTTTTATCGACCCGCCAAGCTTTTCAACCACCCGCAAAAGCCGCTTCACGACCAGTGGCGGCACCGCTGAACTGGTCCGCCGGGCATTGCGCCTGCTCCCGGCCGGCGGCCTGCTGGTCACCTCCTCCAACCTCGCCAAGATGAGTTTTTCCGACTATCTTAAGGAACTGCGCCGCGGCGCCAACGACGCCCGGCGCACACTGCAGATTCTCGAAGTGGCCGGCCAGGGCGGCGATTTTCCCTTCACCGCCAGTTTCCCGGAAGGTTGTTACCTGAAATATGTGGTCTCAGTCGTACAGGATCACATCGGTATCGAATAGCGTGCCGGACGAGTCTGCGGAGTTGTCTTGCCTGGTCGGTTCGCCAACCCAGGCCTTGAAAACATCGCGGTAGAGAAACTGATAGCCGCTCAAATTCTCGCGTTCGAGGACCGGATGGTCCAAGGGCAGGATCACAAACGGGCGAGACTGCTCCCCGCCAACCGAACCGTGACCACCAACCTGGTCGTCAAAACAGGCAATCCCCTGGTCATCGAGACCCCCGAACAGGATCAGGTCGCCGCCATTATCGACCAGGCCGAAGCGATACAACTCATTGAGAAGATCTTGAGGAACCCCATAGGGGCGCAAAAAGGCGATCTGGTCCTGGGTGTAGCTGTTGTGTGGAGTGATGCTGAGCATGCCCTTGCGGTGAAACAGACAGACTTCATCGGGCTGGTCGCCGCGCGCCAGGGTGAAACCAATCCCTTGATGGGTCTGCAGAAAGCGCAGCAACAACGGGTGGGCCTTATCGACTTCGCGCCAGGTCTGTTGACGTTTTTGGCCGGTGACGTAGAGGTGGGCGAGAGTGCTTGAGTAGGTAATCACGACCCCTTCTTCTAGATCGATCTTGAGGGTTTCCGGAACCAGCTCCTTGATCCGCTGCTGCAACCTCTTCTTGAACCAGTTGTAAATCCTGCGCCGCCAGTGACGATGCGCTTCGAGCTCGCCCTGCAGGTAGCCGAGCTGGATTCTGGTGAACTCGAGGGCCCCGGAGGAGACCGCCGCCGATTTGTTTTCGCGCAGAAAACCACCGACCGCATCGCCGAGAGTCGCCCCGAAGCGTTTTTCGAAGGGGTAGCCGGGAGTCTGGCCATGATCGGAAAGGATCACCAGCAGATAGTCGGCTCCGGCAATATGGTCGATGGCGCGTATGATCTCGCCAATACGGCGGTCGGTATAGATCAGGTTTTTAAGGGCCGGCCAGGATCCCGGTCCGAAATGATGGGCGAGCTCGTCGTAGCCGCTGTAGGTAGTGTAGATGCGCGACACGCCGCTGAAAATATCGGCAATCACCCCGAAGGTCTGCAGCTCGCGCAGCACCACGTTGCAGAGGATGCGGATCAGCGGGAACAACCCTTCCGAGGTCCGCCAGCGCTTGCGCCGTCGGTGATAAATTTCGTCCTTGCGGTTGACGAAGTACTCAATCAGGGTCGCAAAGACCATCCGGCAGACCCGCAGCGGGTTGACCAGCATCAGCAACAGCAGACGCAGCCCACCCAGGCGACCGAACAGGGTCTGCGGATGGGGAGAAGAGACGGTGAAAACGCTGCGCTCGGCACCCCCGTCAATGATGTTGCAGTAGGACGAGCCCGTTTCAAGCAGACCGGAGCGCTCGGCAAACAGCCGCTCGCGAAACAGCTGAACGTGGTCGGGATCGTTGCAGGAGATCACCTGCCCGGTCTCCTTCTCGAACCAGCGGAAGGCCGGCACCCCCCCCTCATGACCGTAGAAAATGGTCGATTGGGCGGCAGGGGTGGTGCTTGGCAGGCCAGCCCGGTATTCGATCAGCTTGTGACCACGGCGCAGGTAGCGTTCGATGTGCGGAAGATATCCCCGGTCGAGAGCCTCCTGCAGATGAGGGAAGGACAGACCGTCGATCTGGATGCCGACAAACCCCTTCTGGCGACCGAGGCTACGGCGCGCGGCGCGCTCCTTGCGAAACGGAAAAAGTTTGAGCCCATAGTAGAGTGCATACAGGCGCTTGGTCGGAAATACCATGCTGCTCCCGCGACCGGGCCGGG
>PKTY01000420.1 GCA_002869725.1 Desulfuromonas sp.
CTGTTAACCCCCTTCAGGATTTGAGCGCGGGCTTCCTGTCCGAATTTGATTTCTTTGGCAGCCATATTCTTTTTGTCCTCCTTAAGATCAGACGTGTTTGGGTAGTTTTACGCTTACTCGACAACACCGAGGATATCGTCCTCGCGCATCATCAGATATTCCATGCCTTCGATCTTGATTTCGGTGCCGGAGTACTTACCGAACAGCACCTTGTCGCCGACCTTGACATCGAGAGGCAGCAGTTTGCCATCCTCAGTCGACTTCCCCTTGCCGACAGCGATGATTTTCCCCTGCTGAGGCTTTTCCTTGGCCGAATCAGGGATGATGATTCCTCCGGCGGTCGTGGTCTCCTCCTCAAGGCGCTCGACGATGATCCGGTCATGCAGTGGTCTGATGTTCATGTGTACTTCTCCTTTCCTTGCACAGGGTGAATGGACGTGTTGGATGTGGCCCGCAGGCCATAAGCAAACTCTCAACTTTTCGATCGGATCTCCACAGAATTGAAGCCTTGCGACTCCATCGTTCGCAGAGAGCTTAGCACTCGCTGGAGATGAGTGCTAACAGGCAGGGCTAAATATAATCAGCTCGCCACGTTTGTCAAGGGGCTATCGGTAAAAAATTGACCGGACGAGAATCGGCTGAGCCGTTGTGGGAGCGAGCCGAAATAGCGGCAAGGGTGAACGGGGGTCAGAGGGCTATGGCATTGAGCAGTTCTTCAGCAAGAACCTGGGAAATCTGGTCGGCCAACTTGTCACGCTCTTCTTCAATGGTCGAGCGGTCACGGTCGAAAAAGATCCGGGTCGGATATTCAAAGACAAAGGCCGGGTCCTGCTGGTGGGCGCGGAAGTAGGCGATGCGCACGCGGGCCCGCAGATCGGTGGTCAGACTTCCCGACTCCTCAACATAGGCATAGATCTCACCGGTCACATACCTTCTTTTGGCCAGCCATTGCGGCGAGACCTTGTCGACACCTTCCTTGAGAATCACAAAAAAAAGATCCAACTCTTTGCCCCGGGCATTGAGCAGATCGATAAACTGGTCGAACAGGCGGGATTCGACCTGGCGCGGCACCATGATGGTGCTGAAAGGGATGATATAGACAACTCCGGAGTCGGCTGCCGGTTCCGGCAGAAGCTGCCTGGGTTGATAGGGTTGCTCTACTTTCATCGGCTTGGGAAGGACTTCGGTCAAACGCTGGTCCTCGACATGAGGCTCTTCGGAACCAACCTGCCTGGGGCGTGGAACCGGAATTCCAACCGGCCGCAGCGCTTGGGGCAGGTCGGGTTGGGCGATGACATCGGGGACCTGATCGCTTGGCGGCAAGGCCCCGGCATCACGAACGGACTCCTCCTGCACCGGCAGCTCAGGGAGCCCGCTGAAGGTCGCATCTGCAGGAGGAGGTTCGGCCACCGGGAGTGCCTGTTGTGACTCTGCACCCTCGCCCACCACCTGAGCATCGGCTTTTTCCTCAGGCGATGCCACAGACTGAGGCTCTCCCGGCCCAAGACAGGCAGGAAGAACAAGTAAAACTCCAATCAACAAAAGGGCTGAGAGTCTCATCGCCGGTGAAAATATCTTAAACGGGTGCCAATTTCCAGAGTATTTCTCGCCAAAAGAGTTGCTGGCCATCGCCGTCCCAATTTGGCTCCGCCTCCCTCAGCAAACTCAGAGCTGAAGTCTGTCAAGCCGGACCAACCTCGCGAGCCAGAAGCTTTTCCCCCAGGGCAGAATGGACCACCTCCTTGAGAGCCGTCACGACCCGCTGGTCATAGTCGTCACCGGCCGCCGACAGTATTTCCAGAATCTCCTCAACCGGCCGGGCAGCGCGATAGGCACGAGGCTGCACCATGGCGCAGAAGCTATTGACCACTGCCAGGACTCGTGCCGGCAACAAAATCTGATCCTCCTTGAGCCCTTTGGGATAGCCGCTGCCGCTGGGGCTTTCATTCATCTGGGTCACCGCCTCGTAAACCGGCAGCCCGAAATCGATCCCGTGAAGAACTTTGCCAGCGTGGACCACATGCTGTTCCATTTCGCGTTTTTCATCCTCGGTCAGAGGCGTCGACTTGAACAGGATATTGCGATCGACAAAAAGCTTGCCGACCTGGCAAAGGTTGGCAGCGATCTCGATGGTGGCGACATCGAGATCGGCGACATTGAGAACCTTGGCCACCTCGACGCCAAAGGCTCCCATCAGGCGTGAATGCCCGGCCAGGTAAGGGTCGGTCAGCTCAACAGCCCGCACCAGGGCTTCCACCGACTTGTGAGTGGCCTGTTCATGGCGCTTCTGAGTCTCGACCATATCTGTCACATCGCGAATCACCGAGACCAGCCCGGTCACCTTCCCTTCCCGGTCTTTGAGCGGAGCCTTGGAGATTTGCAGATGATGCAGCTTCGACTGCAGGTAGACCGCTTCATTGAAGGTATGCGACTCCTGGTCGGCGAGAACCTGCTGGGTCGAATGTTCCAGGCGCTTTGCCGTGTCAAACCCGAAAATCGCCTCATTGTCGAGGCCGGTCATCTCTTCGGCACTGCGTCCGACCGCCTCGGCAAAGGCCGGGTTGACATACTGATAGCGCCCCCTCAGGTCTTCAAGAACGATATAGTCGGCAATATTGTTGTTGATCTGACCAAGAAGCTGGCGCTGGCGATCGATCTGCTGGGCAAGATGCGCAAAATGATGAGCCAGTTTGCGCTCCTGACTACCGACCAGGATGGCCCATACGGCCCCGAAAGTGACGCCGAAGATGAGAATCAACAGACCGGCAATGCTCAACAGAGCTTTCTGCTCTCCACGCAACGATTCCCGCACGACATCGTAGTCGGCCTCGACAATGATCCACCAGTCGGTACCGACAATAGGCAGCCCGAGGGAGTAGACTTCCTTGTCCCCACCAACCGAAAGACGCGGGGCAAAGTTGAGCTTTCCGTCTCTTACCAGGGGGAATGGAGGATGCATCGTCTGTAATTGCCCAGGCAGCCAGGGGACGATCTCTTGATAACCCTCGTCGATCTGCTGGAGAAGTCTGATCCTTTCCCCCTTCTCAAGCAGAGCGTTCCCCTGCATTTCATTGAGACGCTCATTGACCGGCTTGGAGAGTTGCAGAACCGCAACTGGGGACTGCTCAAGGCCACTGGCTTTGGGCGGGAAAATAGGTAGGAATGCCTCAAGAACCAGCCCCTGTGGAGAGCTTTTCAAGGGAGAAAACTGCGGTGACTGTGTCTGCAAAACCAGGCGCACCAAAGCCTTCTGATCTGCCCGCAAGGGTGTCGTGGTTGCGTCGGTTGCGATGTAGACTGTGCCGTTGCGGTTGACGACACGGCCGTTGAGGTAACCTGAAATTCGAGTAAATTCAATGAGCAGACTCTGCATCATCGGCAACTGCCCGGTCAGGGAGGAAAAATTCTCTCCGGGCCCCTCCTGTCCGGGTAAAGGCCCGGCAACGAGAAGGGAGACATCGTCCTCAAGCAGATCGACTTCCGTGGCGTACAGCTTGAACAGCTCCGAGTTGATAACCCGGTTGGCCTGTTCGATAAAGGTTCCCATCAGGGTTTCAACCAGCCTAACCTGAGGGTCGGCGATCAACTCGAGCCGCTTCTCAAGGTTGGCCTCAAAGTCGCGCTCTCGAGCATGAGTCCCCCACAGGGCCCAGCCGACTGCGGCAAGAGCGACCACGACAATAATCCCCAGACCAATCCAGAACGTGCTTTTTCTCGGACCGAAGCTTGCGGACTCTTCGGAAAACGTCTGTGAGATTTCTGTTGACTGCATCTCTAGGTTCCTCCCCTGTCTCGTGGACAGTATCTAGTCAAGTGCTCCCGGAGTGACATGCGCCCAACGGTATCGCTCATTGACCGAATACTGCGGAACGTAATGCTCATATTTGTGATGCGACAGGACCATGTCGGTCAGATTGTCGAGGATGTAGGACTCTTCTTTCAGACGCACCGCCAAGACTGCGTGAGCGATATTCCGGATGTTATCCCGGAGCAGTACAATCCTCAAGGAGTCGATGGGAAAGCCCAGTTTGCGCAGCGCAAAATACTTGATGATACTGTAATCTTCACAGTCGCCGGAGAGCCGTAAAAATTCCCCTGGCGTTGCCCAGTAGTCACTGACTCCATAGATGTCGATATCCAGGCCGTAGGGCCACCTGTTGAAAAAGCGGTTAACCTCCTGCAGTTGCCGAAGCGGAGGCAAGCCAGCCGCGTTACCGATCGCCTTCTGCCAGCTCAAAGCAGAAGGCGAGCAGACCCCCTGAGCAGGGTCACAGGCGGCAAAAGCCTTGGTCTGGGCCTCAGCCGAATCGAGCACGCGCGCCCACTGGGGGAGAGCTTTGAGTGTCCCCCGAAACTCATGGCTTCTGAACAGACCTTTCCCCGGAGTAATCGAAGACTGCGCTGAAGCGCCTGAACTGCAGCCGATCAGACCGCCCAGAGCAGACAGCATTATCAGAGTGAAAATCATGCGTATCCCCGACATGCTGACTTCTGCCCTCTATCTCTCGCGCAACGCATTCTGCTTCATGCGCAGAATGGGCTTCATCAAGTAGGCGAGAACCGACTTTTTCCCTGTGAGAATATCGACACTGGCCGTCATCCCAGGGATGATCGGGAGGCTCTCACCCCGATAGATCATGGTATTGGTCTTGGTGCGCAGCTTGACATTGTAAAAACTTTCTCCTCTCTCGTCTTCGATGGTGTCGTCACTGATGGCCTCAACATAACCTTCCAATCCGCCGAAAATGGAGAAATCGTAAGCGCTGATCTTGAGCATGGCCTTCTGTCCGGGGTGGAGAAAGGCAATGTCCGCTGGCCGGATCCGCGCCTCAATCAGGAGCGTGTCATCAAGCGGCACGATCTCCATGATCGACTCCCCGGGGCGAACCACCCCCCCAACGGTGCTCAGTAACAGCTGCTTGACAGTCCCGCGCACCGGCGAACGGACATCCGTTCTGGTGACGCGGTCTTCACCGGCCGCCATGATTTCGCTAAGCGAGTTGAGTTCAACGCGGCGGCGATTCAACTCATCGAGGGCCTGAGCCTGAAGTTCCGCTCTCCGCTGCTCGATCCTCTTCTCCGCTTCTTCAGCAGACTGTTTGATACGCGGGATGCCGAGGCGCAAGGCATCGATATCCCCCTGGAGTGACGAAATGTCCCGTTCAATCGCCAGGAAGTCGGTACGCGGATAGACCCCCTGATCGACCAGGGGTTTGACGGCGGCTCGCTGCTCACGCGCAAGAGACAGACTGCGCTCGAGCTGTTCACGCCTGCTCTGCATCTCCACGATCTCCTGCTTGCGTTGATTGAGCTGAGCTCTGAGGACATTCACCTCCACATCAAGTTGCCGGCGACGCGCATCAAAAATCGCCTTCTGATCCTGCAAAAGCTGGGGGTCAAAATCCTGATCCTCCACGGAAAAGTCGACCGACGTTTCACCATTGATCTCGGCCGTCAGGCGCAAAATAGCCGCCCGATGCTCAATCGCCTTGGCAGCCGCCTCCCGGAAATGGCTGGCAGCAACGGTATTGTCGATCCGGGCGAGGGTGTCCCCTTTATTAACAATCTGGTTCTCATCTACCAGAATCTCCTGAATAATCCCTCCTTCGAGATTCTGGATGACCTGAACTCGCTGCGAGGGGACAACCTGGCCCATGCCTCGCGTTACCTCATCAAGAACCGTAAAGCGGGCCCAGACCACAAAAAGCACCAATAAAACCGCAACGGACAGACTCAGAATGTAAGCGAAGGCATGCCCTTTACGCCGCACGGCCGCATCGACCTCGCTCATGAAAAAGAGGTCCTGATCCTGCTGGGATCGGCCCAACAGGCCGCTCCGCTCAGCGGCCTGCGACAACGATATTTTCCGTTTACTATCCGCCATGGGTTGTCTCGTTCATCTCAATGTGCAGCCTTGACCTGCCCCCCCTTGAGCGCTCTGAGAACCTGCTGCTTGGGGCCGTCAGCGACAACCTTTCCCCCATCAAGCACCACAAGCCGGTCGACCAGCTGCAGCATGCTGGTGCGATGGGTAAAAAGCAGCAAGGTCCTGTCGGCGATGGCAGATGCCAGCCGCTCTCGCAGCACGACTTCGGAATTGTTGTCCATGGCGCTGGAGGGCTCGTCAAGCACCAGGATTCGAGGCTCCAAAAGAAGCGCACGAGCAATGGTAACAGCCTGGCGTTGACCACCGGACAGATTGAGTCCGCGTTCGCCAACCTGCATATCGAAGCCGGCTGGGTGGTTTCTGACAAAGTCGGTAACCCCGGCGAGATTCGCCGCACGCAGGATCGCCTGGCCATCGACATAGGGAGCACCAAGGGCGATATTGTCGCGGACAGTCCCGTAGAAGAGAAAGTTGTCCTGGCTAACATAGCCGATGTGTCTGCGCAATTCCGCAACATGCAGCTGCCTGACATCAATCCCTCCCAGCTTTACCGCCCCTTGCTGCGAGTGATACAGCCCAAGGGCAAGGCGTCCCAGGGTGCTTTTCCCAGATCCGGTACGCCCAATAAAACCGACCCGCTCGCCCGGTTTAATCTTTATATTGACATTTTCCAGTGCAGCAACCTGGCTGCTCGGATAAGTGAAACCAACATTTTCGCACTCAAAGGAGGACTCCAGATCCTGGGCGCGCAGAAACTCCTGCCCCACCGGCCGCTCGTTGGGCTGACGCATCAATAGGTCCAGAGATTTGAGGGCCATCCGCGACTGCTGAAACCTTGTGAGCATGGCAGCCACGGCACCAAGCGGTGCCATGGCCCGGCCAACCAGAATATTGCAGGCGATCAAGCCACCGAGAGTCAGCGCGCCCTCGGCGATCAGGTAGACGCCACCTATAATAATCATGACACTGACCAGCTGAGCTGACCATTGTGAAAACGTGACCGAGAAGTTCGCCAGAGCTCTGGCCCGGCTCATTGACTTGGCATTGAGCCCGACAATCTCCTCCCAGCGCTTTTGAATCTGACCTTCCGCCATGCTGGTCTTGATCGTTTCGATGCCACTGATGGCTTCGACGAGAAGAGCATTCTTCTGTGCCCCTTCCCGAAAACTTCGCTCAATCACCCTTTGGAAAGGGACCTGCAGGAAGAGGCCGACCAGCACCACCACCGGCACGGCCAGCAGAGGAGCAAAGGCCAGCGGCCCGGCAATGTAGGAAATCAGTGCAATAAAGATAAAGATAAACGGCATATCGACCAGGGCCATCAGAGTCGATGAGCTGAAAAACTCCCGGAGGGTTTCAAACTCACGAAGGTTGTTGGCCAGAGTCCCCGCTGATTCTGGCTTGTGGTCAAGACGCATGGCCGTCATCTGTTGCATCAGCTTACTGGCAATAATGACATCGGCATTCTTGCCGGCGATGTCCGTGAAGTAACTGCGCAGATTGCGCAGAAGGAAGTCGAAAAGGTAGGCGATCAGCACTCCGGCGGCCAGCGCCCATAAGGTCTCGATAGCATTATTGGGGACCACCCGGTCATAAACATTCATAACGAACAGGGGGCTGGCCAGGGCCAGAATATTGATCAGAACCGTCGCCAGAAGAACGTGCTTGTAGATTGGGTAGAATTTGAGAATGGTCCCCCAGAACCACCTTTTGGTATCGACCAACTGCAACTCACTGGCTCGCTGGTCGAGACGCCCCTCCGGATGAACCATCAGCACGTAACCGGAAAAATGAGGTTCCAGGCGGCTGAGTGAGACCGTTTTGATGGCATCGCCGAGTTCGTGATAAATAACTTCTGCTACCTCCCCTTTGCAGGAGGTCAGAATACAGGCCTGTTCATTTTTAAGGAGTAGAATACAGGGGAGAACCAGTGGAGAAATCATCTCCAGACGGGGCCGGTGCAGAGCAGCAACAACCAGCCCCGCCTGTTCGGCAGCACGCATACAGGCTGCCAACGGCGGATACTCGCGGTCTTGCGGCATCCCGGCTTTGAGAGCGACCGTCGAAACCGGCCGACCAAGCAATCCGGCAATCACCGACAAGCAGCGCAGCAGTGGAGGCTCATAATCGACCATACCAGGAGGAATGTACATTCCTCTCACGGAGGCCCTTGCGGACGAACTGCCCACTTCAGAGGGAGTCCTGGGAGTCGACTTTTCGGTGACAATCTTTTTGGGTTCCAATGGCTAACCTGACTGTATCGGTTGTCTGAGATGCGACTACTTTTCCCGCCCATGGTGTCGAGGGGGAAGGACTTATAACAATTAATTCGCTTCATTATACCAGCAATCTGGATTCTATGTTACGAGGTTGTTTTCTTGAGCATTTCACTCGGGAAGAAAATTTACTTGCAAGTCTTGGCAATCAAAAAAACTCTGTTAAATTCTAATTATGGCAGCTATTAGGCCATTAAGCCTTGTAACTTCTGGGAAGGGTTTTTGCTTCCCCGGGAGTTGAGGAAGGTAACGTCTCGTTCCAAAACCCGCTTAAGGAGTTACTGAGATGAATCTACCCACGACCATACAAAGACAGCCAAAGACCTTCGGCATTTTTTTTCTCACGCTGCTGTTTTCCCTTGGTCTTTTGACTTCAGCAGTCTGTGCCGAGCAGCCTCCGCAGACCTCACTTTCTGACACCGTCATCAGCGCACTGGAATACAGTCCGCGTCTGCAGATGCTGCAGAACAACGAATTGGCCCTTTTTCATGAACGTGACCGGGCCAGGGGAGGATACTTCCCCCGCATCGACCTGAGCTTCGGTTATGGTGCAGAAGCCCACAGCGACAGATTTACCCGGACGACCAATACCGATCACAATTTCTACGATCGTCTCGAAGCCTCGGCCCGACTGACTCAACTCCTTTACGACGGCAAGGAGACAACCAGCATGGTCGACATCGAGCAGGCCAAGCTGAACTCCGCTGCCTTCCGCACTTTCGACAACGCCGAAGCGATCGCTCTGGACGCGATTATCGCCCACCTCGAAGTTTACCGGCAGAGAGAACTGCTGGGACTGGCCGTCAAGAATGTTGCCGACCATGAGGAAATTCTCGACAAACTCAAGGAACGCCAGGAAGCCGGTGCCGGTAGTATCGCCGATGTCGATCAGGCCAATTCGAGGCTGGCACGCGCCAATGCCTCGCTGGCTGAAACCCGCAGAGACCTAAGGATCGCTGAGGCAAACTATATCAAAGTTGTTGGCAAGCAACCGGGAGAACTGGTGACCTACCACACACCCAAAAACATTATTGCCAAAAATCTTGAGGACGCGCTCAAAGCCTCTTTGGCCAGCAACCCGAAAGTCAAGGCCCTTGATGCCAATATCGAGGAGGCAAAACGCCGCATTGCTCTGAGCAAGTCCGGATTCCTGCCCAAGATTCATCTCGAGCTCAGCTCAAGCTACGAAGACCAGGTGGAAAGTTCGGAAACCTACGAGCATAACAATCAGGCCATGCTCAGGGTTCGCTGGAACATCACCAACGGGGGAGCTGACATTGCTGACCGCAAAGCAGCCACGGCTCGCAAATTCCAGGCGGCCTCTTCCCGCAACGACCAGCAGGATAGCATCATTGAAGAGACCCGTGCGACCTGGGCAGAACTCGAGTCGGCCCGTTCACAGGTTGTCTCCTATGGGGATGCCGTCAATTTTAGCCAGAAAGCCCTCGACTCTTACCTCAAGCAGTTCAATGTTGGCCAGAGAACCCTGCTCGATGTCCTCGATGCCCGCAACGAACTCTTCCAAAACTCTGGCCTGCTGGTTACAGCCATGCTCAATGAAACGGTGGCCATTCAGCGGCTTCTGGCTCTGTCCGGACAGCTTACCTCCAGCTTGAATGTTGAGGGGAAAACTTACATGACCAAGCTGCCCAAATAATCGTTGGCAGATTCAATTCGCAGTTAACCTTTGCGGCCATCCGGCAATTCGCCGGGTGGCCGTATTTTCAGACGACCCCCCTCTTTTGGGCATAGAGTGTCAGGTCAACCCGATTATTGATGTCCAGCTTTGCGTAGATGTTATGAATATGAATTTTGATCGTTCCTTCGGCCAGCACAAGCTTGGCCGCAATTTCACGATTACTCATGCCGTGAGCAACCAGGGACATGACTTCGATCTCACGAGGCGTGAGAATGGTCGCCAGGCGCCTGGCACCAGCCTCACGCNGAATCAGTTTCTCAAAAGCACTCCCCAGAGAATCCTTCTCCAACCACTGCCCTCCCTGAGCAACCTTATGGATGCATTGGATCAGCAACCTCATTGGCATTGTTTTCAAGATGACACCTTGAATGTCCAAACGCAAAGCTTCGATGGTCTGTTCATCATCCAGCTCTTCGGTAACGACGATGACCTTTGAACGAAATGATGCCTGATTTTTCAGGTTCCTGACCAGTTCAAGGCCATCCATGTCCGGCAAATTAATATTGAGCATCAGGACATCCGGCTGCTGCCCTGAAAGTGCCTCCAGAACCTTCCCCGCACTGCCACAGCAGGCAAGCAGCTTCATATTGGATTGTGCAGCGACCAGATGCTTTAGGCCAAGCAAGTAGACAGGGTGGCCGTCCGCTGCAATCAGGGAAATGTCCATTGCCGACCTCACATCAATCTATTCAGAATTGGAACTCTCCAGGGCTCACCATCACCTACACTCCCAAACTATAACTTAAGTAGTATGAATATCAACCTGTCGATCAATTGTGGTGACCCGACGAACGTATATACTTGTAAGCAATAGGAGGAAGATTGTCATGAATTCATTGAATCGAAGAGTTGCTGAACGGGTAGAGCTTTCCATCCCGGTTGTATTGGGCGACCAGGTCGCACTGACCAGGGACATCAGTCCCGAAGGGGTGTTTTTCACCAGCGAGGATGACCTTGAGCTTGAGGAAGGGAGTTCTATTCGTTTCTATTGCGAATTATCCCATGCCCTTCCGGAGCGGCCGTGGAAAGTCGAGTTTTGTGGTCGGGTTGTTCGTATCGAACAAAACCACGGACAAACGGGAGTGGCGGCAAAAATAGAAAGGTACAGATGTTTACATTAAACCTGACATCCCGAAGGAATAGACCAAACGGATGACAACCCAAGCAATCCCGGAAAGGGGGTAGGCACCATGAACGAAACAACCAATCAAACGACTCAGGATATTGAGAGTCAAGCAATGGTCAGTATTCCTGATCCGGGGCAGACAACTTCCATGGAAGTGCAGCCAGGACAGGTCATACAACTCGGTTTTGATGTCAATGATCAAACGCTCGTTCTCAGTGGAGAGGACTTGAGAATTGAGTTTGCGAATGGTGCTGTTTTGATCTTCGAGGATTTCGCTACACTGGCTGACGAGGGAACTGCCCCGGCGTTTATGCTCACCGACGGCAGTGTCATCCCAGGAGATGTCCTGCTGACCGCCCTCACTGAAGAAGTAGACATTGAAACAGCGGCAGGCGAAGCGGGAACAGGCAGTGGAGGCTCCGGCGAATATCGCTATGACATGGGAGATCTGATCAACGGTCTTGGCAGGACTGGCCCGCAGGACCCTGACGGCCTGCTTTCAAGCGGAGCGAATGGTCCTGAAGATGAACTGGCAACTCCTAATCTGCCACCAACGGCGACCGACGACTTCTACGTCATCAGTGAAGGCCAGGTCGTCACTTTCGATGCCGACCAGGGTCTGTTTGCCAACGACAACGATCCGGACGGGGAGATCCTCTCTGTTTCGGAGGTCGAACCACCTGCCAACATCAGCATCAACCCCCTTGATGGGGCAATCACCATCAATGCGGACGATACGACAGGTGACCTGGCCGCCACGTTCGATGCGCTGGATGATGGCGAGAGCATCAGCTACCAATTCCCGTATACCGTTGTCGATGAAGATGGCGCCACCGATGAGGCCATGGTCACTGTGGTTGTCGAGGGGGTCAATGACCCTCCGGTTGCAATCGATGATGCCTATACCACGAACGAAGACACACCCATCACCATTCCTGCCGAGGGGATCCTGGCCAACGATTTTGATGTGGAAGACGACCCTCTCTCCTCAATGCTGGTTGATGGCCCAGAATTCGGAACCCTCGCCTTCAACGAAGACGGCTCGTTCACCTATAGCCCCAATGAGAACTTCTTTGGGACTGACTCATTTACCTACATCGCCAACGATGGTGATGCTGACAGCAATGTCGCGACAGTGACCATCAATGTCCTGCCGGTTAACGATGCTCCTGTGGCCATTGATGATCCAGGCGACCCGAATGACCCCAACAGCGTCAATGCCGATCCTGATGCGTTCACGACGCCTGAAGACACGCCCTTAGTCATCAGTATCGCTAACATCCTCTCGAACGACATCGATATTGAAGATGGAACACCTAACTTTGACGGCATTACCGTAACCACCAACAACGGAACACTCGTCAATAATGGTGATGGAACGCTCACCTACACACCTGACCCGGATTACAACGGTGGCGACAGCTTCGTCTACCAGGTTGTCGATAGTGAGGGTTTGACTGCAACCGCAACGGTTGCCATCACCGTCTTGCCGGTTGATGATGTTCCTGATGCAATCGACGATGGTTTTACGATCAACGAAGACACGTCCTTGACCATTCCGCTCCCCGGCGTGCTCGCCAATGACAGTATTGGGGGAGATGGTGGAACCCTGGCAGTGGTAACAAACACCAATCCGGCCAACGGCTCCCTGACCCTCAACCCGGATGGCAGCTTCAGCTATACGCCAAACTCTGGCTTCAATGGAACGGACAGCTTTACTTATAGCATTCAGGACATTGACGGCGACAAGGACACCGCCACCGTAACGATCAACGTCTTGCCGGTCGATGAGGCACCGGACGCCATTGACGATAGCTACAACACCGACGAGGACACCCCGTTAACCATCCCGGTCCCGGGTGTACTCACCAATGATAGCATTGGCGGTGACGGTGGCACCTTGGCGGTGGTCGATCACACCGACCCGAGCAACGGAGCTCTGTCCCTCAACGCCGACGGCAGCTTCACCTACACGCCGGACGAAGGCTGGAGCGGCACCGACAGTTTCACCTACACCATCGAAGACATTGACGGTGACCAGGACACTGCCACCGTTACCATTAAT
>PKTY01000099.1 GCA_002869725.1 Desulfuromonas sp.
ATACCCACGGAGGGGTGTCCGAGAGGTCGAAGGTGACAGACTCGAAATCTGTTGTACCGCAAGGTACCGTGGGTTCGAATCCCACCCCCTCCGCCATTAATTTCAGGCAGTTACGCGTTTTTCTAAAAACTTTCTGAATCCAAGGGCCGCATCGATTAGTCGATTGCGGCCCTTGGATTTTGTGTGTCAGCCATCGCACGTGGAGAGCAAGCACCACTTGATAGCCTGTGGCGAGCCACAGTTCGGTCAACATTGGCAACGTCATATTTGCGTTCACTTCCAGGGGCTTTTGTTCGGCGATAAAGCTTGTGTCATGACATGAAAACATTCAAAATTAGCGGCAAAAAAGAGACCTAGTTTACCTTGCCGGCATGATGAGGGCCTTAATGATATCTCCTGTTCTCGCGATCGTTGGTGGCCTCATACTCCTCGTATGGAGTGCTGATCAGTTTGTGGAAGGGGCCGCTTCCACGGCTCGACACTTCGGGATGCCGGCGCTGCTGATCGGCATGGTGATCGTAGGCTTCGGCACATCGGCGCCCGAAATGGTCGTCTCGGCGATTGCTTCATCGCAGGGCAACCCCGGGATCGCTCTCGGCAACGCCTACGGTTCGAACATCACCAATATCGCTCTGATTCTGGGTTTGACCGCCCTGATCAGCCCGATTGCGGTTCATTCCCAGGTGTTGCGCAAAGAGTTGCCGATTCTCATGGCGGTCACGCTATTGGCGGCCGGACAACTGTGGGACGGGGATCTCTCCAAGAACGACGCGCTGATTTTACTGGCAGTTTTTACTGGATTGATGGGCTGGACGATCTGGCAGGGGATGAAGAAGAAGACCGACGCGTTGGGCGACGAGGTGGATAAGGAAATGGAAGAGCGGACAATGCCTCTTCGCCGCGCCATTTTCTGGTTAGTTACCGGTCTGGTTCTGCTGGTCGCAAGTTCTCGGCTTTTGGTGTGGGGCGCGGTAGAGATCGCCCAAGGGCTCGGGGTGAGTGATCTGATCATCGGCCTGACGATCGTCGCGGTGGGCACTTCCCTTCCAGAGCTGGCCTCATCAATCATCGCGACGCGTAAAGGAGAACATGACATCGCTCTAGGTAACGTCATCGGTTCGAATTTGTTCAATACTCTCGCGGTCGTCGGGATTGCCGGCGTTATTCATCCCCTCGGCGTCGGCCCCGAAGTTTTGTCACGGGATATTTTGGTGATGGCCATTCTCACCGGAGCGATCTTCATCGTTGGCTATGGATTCCGGGGACCCGGGCGCATTAACCGGTATGAAGGCGTTGCCCTCCTTGCATGTTATATCGGATATACGACTTATCTGGTGTACGGAGTGATCGCGAGCTGAGGAAAGCTCAATTCATCTACTTTTTAGCTTCCAGTGCTTTATCGATGGCCAGGTATTCCGTAACGTCGAGGAGGTTCGTGAAGCCGTGAAAACCTTCGTCGATCTCTGCAACAACCCATGGCGTGTCGAGAAAAAGGTTCCGGTCGCCCGGCGGAGCGACAGCCGTACGCCTTCCTCTCCGGCCAGCAGCTGATGAGCGGGAAGCTCCGCCAGACGCGCCGTCAGCTTCCCCATCTCCTTGACACTGTGTCACACCGAAAGTATGCAAATGTGTGTCACGCACATTTTTTCCTAAACGACGCTTTTGATGGCAAACGGAAAGACACCTTCGAATTATTTCTGAAAACTCAGAAAAAACAGTCTGTTGACCCGCGCCAGAGGCGGGAAGAAGATTTCCATGTTTTTGGCACGACAAATGAAGATAGCAAAGATGCCACGGCATTTTGAATTGAGTCTCTCACGCTATAAGGCTCATGCTCCATGATAAAACCCTCTAAATTGACAATCCTCTCACTGATCTCAGTATTCCTCTGGTCTACCTTAGGTGCGGCCCTCGGGAATGTCATGTGCGACCATGGCTCACTCAGCGAGATCCATCTATTAAATCATGCTGAGAAAGAAAACGGCGCCAACCATAGCCAAGATGTAAACTCCCTCGTTGCTCATAAAGAAGTTAATATTGACGGGGAGATCATCCTGTTTGATCAATATTTCAATGATCATGATGATCCGTGTATAGACAAACTAATCGATTTGACATGTGAACTACTGGAGACGACCTCAAGCGTCAACCAATTTTCTGATGACGCCACGCCATCACGCTATCAACTGAGCAGTCCCCCCTCTTTGCACAGTGCAGACTGTGGTCTCACAATCGATTCTCCTCCACGCATTTCTCAAGCAATACGTGCTCATCGTACCATCGTCCTCCAGATTTAATCCCCCAGGGAAAGCACTTAGGCCTTTCAGCCTTTAAAAGTTTTCTCTTCAGCGCTACTCAGCCCAGTCATTACAACAAGAGAGGATTGGCCGCCTCCAAGAAGGAGGCACCAGATACCGCTATGACTGCCGGTCCTCAATCAGGGTGGGAGGATTCAATCATGAAGATTTTTGCGAAACTGATCGGTGCCTTCGGAATTGTGTCATTGATCTGTGCGATCGTAGGCATCGTGGGGTGGTATGGCATTGACAATATCGAGGAAGGTCTGATCGATGTTGGTGAAACACATTTGATGGCGACAAAAGGGATCGGACTGGTGATGGAGGGGATGAACGCCATCAAGTCTGCGGAACGGACGATGGTCAACCCCAGCATCAGTAATGCTGACCGTCTCGAAGAGATGGGCAAACTCAAAGACCGGTGGAAAGATCTGGAGGAGGGTTGGGCTATCTATGACAAGGTCGAAAAAGAGCCCCAGGAAATGGCCCTCTGGGAGCAGGCAAGGCAGTTTTATCCCGTCTGGAAAAAATCACATGAACGAATCGTTTCGGAACTAAACCAGGTTCAGTCAGAAAAATTGAACGTGGTGGCTTTGAGTGAAGAAGACCAGGATTCACTTAACCACCTCAACGCCGCCGGGTCGATCGCGTTTAGTGAAAGCCGGGCAGCATTTAATGAATTAATGGGCCAGATGGATCAGATTTTTGAAATGGCAGACCAGTTGGCGGATGCGAGGACGGTCGAAGCCGGGGCTGACGCCAGCCGGTTGAAATTGATCGCAGTTGTTGTTGTTCTGATCGCTATCGTCATTTCCATGGCCTTTGGTTTCTTTATTGCCCGCAGTATTGCCCAGCCGATGGCCATGGGCGTTCGCCTTGCCGAAGAAGTGGCCAAGGGTGACTTCAGTGCGCGCATGAACATGAAGCGTAAGGATGAAATCGGACAATTGGCCTTGGCCCTCGACAGCATGGCCGACAGTTTGGCTGCCCAGGTCAGGGTAGCCAACCGCATTGCCGATGGGGATCTTGATGTCAAGGTCAATCTCGCCTCCAGTAAGGACCAGCTCGGAACCGCTCTGAAAACCATGATTGAGAAACTTCGGGAAGTCATTGGCCAGGTGCGAGGGGCTGTTGAAAACGTCGCGTCCGGTTCGCAGGCCATGAGTGCCTCAAGCGAGGAGATGTCTCAGGGAGCATCCGAGCAGGCGGCTGCGGCTGAGGAGGCGTCGTCGAGCATTGAGCAGATGACCGCCAATATCCGCCAGAATGCCGACAACGCCAACCAGACCGAGAAGATCGCCATCCAGTCGGCTAAGGATGCCAAGGATGGCGGGCAGGCAGTCGGGGCGACAGTGGCGGCGATGAAGGATATCGCCGGCAAGATTATGATCATTGAGGAGATCGCACGGCAAACCAACCTGCTGGCACTGAACGCTGCCATTGAGGCAGCCCGGGCTGGGGAGCATGGCAAGGGGTTTGCCGTGGTCGCTTCGGAGGTGCGCAAACTTGCGGAACGCAGTCAGGTAGCGGCCGGTGAGATCAATGCGCTGTCGACCAGCAGCGTCGAGGTGGCTGAGAAAGCTGGAAAGCTCCTCGAATCGTTGGTGCCGAGCATTCAAAGGACCGCAGAACTCGTTCAGGAAATCAGCGCCGCCAGCCGCGAGCAGGACGCCGGGGCCGAGCAGATCAACAAGAGCATCCAGCAGCTCGACTCGGTGATCCAGCAGAACGCCTCGGCCTCCGAGGAGATGGCCTCCACCTCCGAGGAGCTCTCCAGCCAGGCCGATCAGCTCGCAGAGCTGGTCAGCTTCTTCTCGATGAACGAAGGGCGCTCTTCTGGCATGCAACTTACCGCAAAAGCGGCCAAGGCGGGTGGAGTGAAAGCGAAGCCACAGATCGGCCACAGCATCAAGAAGAAAGCGGACACAACCGGTTCGTCCATGCGGTTTGAGACCAGGCGGGATGATTTCGACAGCGATTTCGAAGCCTACTAAGGAGAACGAATCATGACGGAAGTCATTGCCAAAACGGCCCAATATGTGACCTTCGCCTTGGGTGGTGAGCTGTTCGGGGTGGAGGTCAGCCGGACCCGGGAGATCCTGAGCCTGATCCCGGTGACCAGTGTCCCCCAGACCCCCGACTACATGCTGGGAGTGATTAACCTGCGCGGCCAGGTGGTGCCGGTGGTCGATATGCGTCTAAAACTCGGAATGCCGAAGAGCAAAGCGACTCAGGACACCTGCATTATCGTGATCGAGGTTCAGGTCGATGCAGAGATTCTGGTGGTTGGCGCCCAGGCGGATTCGGTGCGTGAGGTGCTGGAGATCAATCTCGACCAGATTGAGCCCCCGCCTAGAATGGGCGCCAAGCTCAAGACCGAGTACATCCGGGGCATGGGGAAAGTGGATGACCAGTTTATGATCCTGCTCGATATCGACCGGGTGTTCAGCAGCGAAGAGCTGGCTCTGGTTCAGGATATGGGCGAACTGGGCCTGCATGAAGAGCAGAATGAGGAAGAATTGGCTGAAAGCTAAAGACAGGAGCCATGATCAGGTACGGGGACAAAGTGATCATCTGCGACGGCAGCCGTCTCAATGGCTTCGTGGGGATCGTCTACAAGTTGGCCGATGACAAGACGGCTCACGTACTGCTGGAGCGGGAAGTGATCTGGCCGGTCAAGATCGACAAGTTGGAGCTGGTGTCAACCCCCGCTGAATCTGCTTAGTCAGGTTCAGGTCAGGCATTCCTCCCTCCCGAACGTGCCACGACAGACACCAGTATCCCGGCCGCCGGACCCCCCATCCGGCGGCCATTTTTAGTAACCATCTGTGGCGGTTACCAGCGAATGAGATCCGTCGGCTGTCTTGAGTTGCCCAGGATTTTGGGAACAAAAATACTTCATTTTCGAAGGCGCGTCGAAATTTTAACCTCCTGGTGTAGTGTCCGATGAACCGGACATTTTTCGGAGATTTCAAGAAGCCGCTCACGTTGATCCTCGCTCAGCTCGCCATGAATTTCGAGTTCCCGTTCAAAATGATCAATTCGGGTCACTGAGTTTTCGCAGTCAATACAGTCCTGGGCGTGAATTTTCTCGTGGCGCAGTCGTACCACAACCGCTTCAAGAGGCCACTTCTTGCGAGCCGCGTACATCTGCACAGTCATGCCAGTACAGGCTCCCAGGGCAGCCTGAAGATAGTCGTAAGGCGATGGACCCATGTTGNGATGGGCCCATGTTGGTTCCACCATAGCTGACCGGTTCGTCCGCAACCAGGCTATGACCATTGACAAACATGTCGGTGCGAAATCCGTCTGCCCTGGTACGGACTGTAACCCGGTTGTCGATGGTCTCCGGAAACGTTTGGGCTTCTGGACGCACGTCCAGGTAGCGCCTGGCCCAGGTCGCGATCATCTCCGCAGCATACAGTGAATCCTCTTTTTTGCTGAGCAGATGATCGGCGGGATCCAGAGAAATAAAATTTTTCGGGTGCTTTGCGGCCTTGTAGATGTCAGCCGCATTCTCAATGCCAACGACCGTATCCCGAGGCGAATGCATCACCAGCAGAGCAACATCGAGGTTCCCGATCACCGCAGCCGGATCATGATTTTTCAGATCGTCGAGAAAGGCCTTGCGGATGGTGAACACCCTGCCAGCCAGCGATACCCAGGCTTCACCGTTGGTCTCGATCTCTTCACGAGACGGTGCAAACAGATGCATCGCGTGGTTCGGATGGTAGGGTGCGCCGATGGTGGCCACCGCACGTGCCCTGGGAATACGGCTGGCTGCCTGTAGAACGGCGGCACCACCCAGAGAGTGGCCGATCAGAATCTCTGGTGTGGTATGCCTTTCCGTCAGGAAACGGCTCGCGGCCACGATATCCGCCACATTGTCGCTGAAGGTGGTGGCGGCGAACTCTCCTCCGCTTTCGCCAAGGCCGGTGAAATCGAAGCGCAGGACCGCAATCCGCTGACGGCTCAACGCCCGGCTGATATTGACGGCGGCGGCGATATTCTTGGTACAGGTAAAGCAGTGAGCGAACAGGGAAAAGCCGTGCGGCTGCTCATCTTCAGGCCATTCGATGACGGCGGCGAGCTCTGCTCCGGAATCATTCTTAAAGCGAACCTTTTCGGACTTCATCACACCTCACCTTCAGCGTTTGCCGCTTTGTGGTTCAGACCATCAAGTCGTCCAGCACGAGGGGTTGTCCCCCACGCCGCGGTTGTCGAGTTTTTGCGACGCCATCTCTATTCGTTCAGTGCCCAGTCATAGTCATAGGAAAAATGCACTTTACCGGGCTTGAGATATTCGGCTCGATCTGATCCTGCATACTTCAGGAGATGCTGGCGGACACCCTCTTCATTTCCCCCGAAATCCACCTGAAACCAGTCGTAGATCGACGAGAGAATAGCCTTGTCGCCCTCGACTCTCATGCCACGTGGGTGGTTGACGTAATCTCTGGCTGCCTGGTTTAGAATCTCTTCAAGGTTGTCGGCCGTAAACGGTTGCGCTCGCAGGTTAGGGCAGCCAAGACTGGCGCAGTTGACAGCGTAATGAACCCGGTTGTCCTGCCAGATCGGCCGCAGAATGCGATGCTCGATATCGTTCAGAGAAAGTTGCACGCCTTCGATGGTGAGCAATCTGGCGTCCCAAGGGCCGCTACTGAACCAGCCGGGCGAAATATCGATGTCACGGATGCTCTTGACCGGATAGTGATCGAGAATGGCCCTGACGGTCAGAGCATTGTACAGGTTGATCCAGTAGGCCTTCTGCTCCTGGCGGTTCAACGTCGACACCGCAGTCCCCTGGAGTCTGTCGAGATAACCATCCAATGCTTTTTTTCCCTCGCTGGTGACCGCCGCATAGCGCATCCGGTTGACCCCGGAGGGGTGTTCTGTAACCAGATAGCGACCAAGGAAATCAGCCCAGGCGGAATGATCAACCATCACTGTGCTGTTTGCATCAAAAGCCTGCCAGCGTGGCCAAAGGTTCGGCTCAGGCGCTGCGCTGGCCGCAACCGGGAGCAGCAAGAAGGTAAGCCACAGAGCAAGGACTCTGGTCATGTGTGTTCCTTTCATTTTCGTCGCCAGGCGTGGAACTTTTCTACCCAGCTAAGCAGTTTCTCGGGCACATGCGCCTTCTTCCATTCCCCGGCCGCCATCTTGTTGGCTTCAGCCAGGGTCGGGTAAGGGTGGATGGTGCCGAGAATCTTGTTCAGGCCAATGCCATGCTTCATGGCCAGAATGTATTCAGCGAGTAAATCGCCAGCGTGGGTGCCAACGATGGTGGCGCCGAGAATCCTGTCCTTGCCGGGCGGGGTGATAATCTTGATCCAGCCGTACGCCTCACCTTCAGCAATGGCCCGATCAAGCTCAGCCAGTTCGAACACGGTCACCTCATGAGCGATGTTCTGCTGTTTGGCCTCCGTTTCATTCAGGCCGACCCGGGCGACTTCGGGATCGGTGAAGGTGGCCCAGGGGATGACCCGATAATCGACCGGAAACTTTTTGAAATCACCGAACAGAGCGTTGACACTAGCATACCAGGCCTGATGCCCGGCAGTATGGGTGAACTGGTACGGCCCGGCGACATCTCCGGCGCAGAAGATGTTGGGGACGTTGGTGCGCAGAAAACCGTCGGTCTCAACCGTGCCACGCTCACTGAGACGCACGCCCAGTTCTTCCAAACCAAAACCTTTGACATTGGGCCGCCGCCCGACCGCGACCAGAATTCGGTCGAAGGGGACGCGCACCTGCTCGCCCTGGTGTTCGCAGACGAGGATGTGCTCTCCGCCTTCGGTCAGGACCTGTTTGGCGGCATGTTCGGTCAGGACATTGACGCCTTCGGCTGCGAAGCGCTGGCGGACAAATGCGGCGACATCCGGATCTTCCCGCCCCATGATCTGCGGTGCCATCTCGACCTGAGTCACCTGCGCACCAAACCGGGCAAACGCCTGGGTCATTTCACAGCCGATCGGTCCGCCGCCCAGCACGACCAGGCGCTTCGGCAATTCTCTGAGTTGCCAGAGGTTGTCGGAGGTCAGATAGTCGACCTGGTCAAGGCCAGGGATCGGCGGCACAAATGGCGAGGCGCCGGTGGCAACAATGATGCTGCGGGTTGTCAGAGTGCGGCCATTCACCTCAACCGTGTAGGGAGACGAGATGTGGGCCTCTCCCTGAATGCAGTCGACGCCGAGACTGGCATAACGCTCCACCGAGTCGTGGGGTTCGACTTTGCCCACCACCCGTTGCACCCGCTCCATCACTGCACCGAACTCGAATTCGGTTTCGGTTTTGCGGAAGCCGAACTCCTCGGCCCGCCGCCCGTAGGCCAGCAGTTTGGCCGAGCGAATCAGCGCCTTACTCGGGACGCAGCCGGTATTCAGGCAGTCGCCGCCCATCTTGTGCTTTTCGATCAGCGCGACCTTGGCCTTGACCGCCGCGGCGATGTAGCTCGAAACCAATCCGGCCGATCCGGCACCAAGGACAACCAGGTTGTAATCAAAACCTTTCGGCCTCGGGAACACCTTGAGTGACGTGCGTTTCTTCATAAAATCGACCCCCTTGCGCGCCAGCAGCGGAAAGACTCCCAACAAGACAAAAGACAGCAGCAACCCCGGTGAAAGGATTCCACTCAGACTCTCGATCTGACCCAACTGGGTGCCGGCGTTGATGTAAACGGCGGTGCCGGCGAGCATGCCCACCTGGCTGACCCAGTAAAAGGTCAGTGTGCGCATGGGTGTCAGCCCCATCACCAGATTGATGACGAAAAAAGGAAAGAGCGGTACCAGGCGCAAGGTGAACAGGTAAAAGGCCCCCTCTTTCTCGATCCCCCGGTTGATGGCCGCCAGACGGTCTCTGAAACGGTTTTGCACCCAGTCGCGCAGCAGAAACCTGCTAACCAGAAAGGCCAGGGTTGCGCCGATGGTGCTGGCGAAGGAGACCACCACCAGGGCCGGCAGAAAACCGAACAGGGCTCCACCAGCCAGGGTCATAACGGCCGCGCCAGGCAACGACAGTGCGGTCACCAGGACATAAAGGACAAAGTAGAGCCCCAAAGTCAGCAGACGATTGGCCCCATAGAATTGCTGGAACTCCGCCTGGCGAGCCTTCAGCTCAGCGAGGGTCAGATAGCGCTGCAAATCGAAAGTGAAGAACAGCACGACCAGCGTAGCGACGCCAATGATGACCAGGGTTTTTTTCCAGCGACCCGACATGATGTTCTCCTTGCTTGTCGTTAATGGGAGGTTGGCAGTTGCAGTCCGAGGACGGTGCGCAGCGTGTCCAGGCAACGGCTCATCGGGTCGGCCGATTTTTGCAGCCTGGATTGCATGATCCCCCCCTCGATGGTGGCGACGATCATCTGAGCCAGAGTGGTTGCCGGAAGGTCACCTCGGATCAACCCCAGCGACTGAGCGTCGCTAACCTTGCCCTGGAGTTTGTCAATCCACTGGTCGAAAACGTCTGAAACGATCTGCGCGTAAACAGGAAATGTATCGCTGGCTTCCAGGGCCGTATTGCCGAACAGGCAGCCACCAACAAAACCAGATTTCTGGTGTTTGCACAGCGCCATTGTGAAAAAGTTATCAAGACAGGCGGCCGGTGTTTCGCCGACCAGGGCCTCGTCGAGAAACCGCATGAACCGCTCAGCCTCCTGCTGAAGCACAGCAATCCCGACTGCCTCCTTGCCCGGAAAATGGAAGTACAGATTCCCTTTTGTTACTCCTGTCGCGTCCAGCAGGTCACTTATGCTCGATGCCCCAAATCCCTTACGCTGGAAAACACGGGTTGCGTCATCGATGATTTTTTGTTTGGTCATTTCGCCTTTGGTCGCCATGTGCGCCTCCCCGATCAAAACAGACCGTTCGGTTTTTTGTTAGGTTAGCACGAACCCCTTTTTTGTCAAACTCGACACCGCTGCTTCCAAGAGAAACGTCATGGAGGCGCATCGGCCTTGACCATATCCGCCTATGCGGATATGGTGTCTCCATGCAAACTGAAGCCCGCATCTTCAAAGCCCTGGCCGACGAAACCCGCCTGCGCATCCTGGCGCTACTGCTGGAAGGTGAGCTGTGCGTCTGCGAGATCATGGCGGCACTCGCTCTACCACAGTCGACCATCTCGCGCCATCTCGCCTATCTGCGCAACAGCGGCTGGGTGAATGACCGGCGCCAGGGGGTCTGGATGTACTACCGGCTGGAGACCGGCAGCCCGTTGCAAACCGCCATTCAGAGCGTGATTGGAAACCATCTGCCCGACCTGCCGGCCCATGTAATTGCCGTGGAGAAGTTGCGCCGGTTCCGGCAGGAGCAGACACGTCCCGCCTGTTGATTTTTTTGTCCAACTTCTATCCGCTCATGCGGATAGGCCTTTAGAGGATGTGTCCGATGAAAAAGCGCGTGCTGTTTCTCTGCACCCACAACTCATGCCGTTCGCAGATGGCCGAGGGGTTGGTCAACCACGACCTCGGCGACCGCATCGCGGCATTCTCGGCCGGCAGCGAGGCGACCCAGGTCAATCCTCTGGCAGCCAAAGTCATGACCGAGATCGGCATTGACCTGTCCGACCACCGCTCCAAGGTTCTTTCCGAGTTTGCCGGGCAGCCTTTCGATTACGTCATCACCCTGTGCGGCGATGCCAATGAGAAGTGCCCGCTGTTTTTTGGCGGGGTCGAGCGCCAGCACATCGGCTTCGAGGACCCGTCACGTCTTCCGGGGAGCGAGGAGGACGTTTTGCCCGAGTACCGCCGGGTACGCGACCAGATCCGCCGAACCTTGGGCAATTTTTTCTCTGGGGAACTCTGCCTGTAGACTTTACGCAGCGAATCAACGATTGATGCAACCGCGAAAGGTCGTCATACCGGCGAAGGCGGGTATCCAGAGGTTTTGTATCTGACTGAAAATACTGGATTCCCGTTTTCACGGGAATGACGATCAAGGGCAGTTTAAGTTTTTTTGCGACGGCATCAACGATTCAACCTTTCAACAAGGATTGACCATGTCGACCCTGACCCGAAAACTCTCGTTTCTCGATCGCTACCTGACCTTGTGGATCTTCGTCGCCATGGCGATCGGCGTCGGCGCCGGCTGGCTACTGCCAGGCGTCAAGGACTTCGTCAATCTGTTCACCGTCGGCACCACCAACATTCCCATCGCCGTCGGCCTGATCCTGATGATGTACCCGCCCTTCGCCAAAGTGCGCTACGAGGAGCTGCCCGACGTCTTTCGCAACAAGAAGATTCTTGGCCTGTCGCTGGTGCAGAACTGGGTCATCGGGCCGATCCTGATGTTCATCCTGGCCATCGTCTTTTTGCAGGGTTATCCCGAGTACATGGTCGGCCTGATCATGATCGGTCTGGCGCGCTGCATCGCCATGGTTATCGTCTGGAATGAACTGGCCGACGGCAACACCGAGTACGCCGCCGGGCTGGTGGCCTTCAACAGCATTTTTCAGGTGTTGTTCTTCAGCGTCTACGCCTGGTTCTTCATCAGCGTGCTGCCGCCGCTGTTCGGTCTGGAAGGCGCGGTAGTCGATATCACCATCGGCGAGATCGCCGAGAGCGTGTTCATTTATCTCGGCATCCCGTTTGTGGCCGGGGCGCTGACCCGCCTGATCGGCGTCAAGACCATGGGCCGGGAACGCTACCACGCGGTGGTGGTGCCGAAGATCAGCCCGATCACCTTGATTGCCCTGCTGTTCACAATTCTGATTATGTTCAGCCTGAAAGGCGATCTGATTGTGCAGATTCCCATGGACGTGGTGCGCATCGCCGTCCCGCTGCTGGTCTATTTCGTGTTGATGTTCTTGGTTTCATTCTACATGGGTAAAAAAGTCGGCGCCGATTACAGTCGCACCACCACCCTGGCGTTTACCGCCGCCAGCAACAACTTCGAGCTTGCTATCGCCGTGGCCATTGCCGTCTTCGGCATCAACTCCGGGGCGGCCTTCGCCGCAGTCATTGGCCCGCTGGTCGAGGTGCCAGTGATGATCGGTCTGGTGCATGTTGCCTTTTGGTTTCAACGTCGGTTGTTCGGTGAAATACGAATTTAAAGGTAACCATTGAGCATCCGCATCAACTCAGAGACAATTCGTTGTCAGCGAAGTGACCTCTAAACGGTCATCGTTGTCGTCATCGTAAACGCCTTACACATCGACGTCATTTCAGCATGATGACGGCACATGCAGGGTCAGCAATAATTTTGCAGACATGCCAAAATCACACTCTAAAGACAATGCAGTAGTATAAACAAGAAACACATCTGTTTGACCAGTTAGAGTTTCTTCGCCCTTCTCTCAGTGATCGATTCTCCACCAACGCCATAGTTATCCATTTCAACTTCGTCGATAACGACCACGGTTGTGGAAGGTCCGCGATTGATCACTTCGACCAAAAGGTTAGTGACGCCCGCGATCAATGCGGCTTTTTGCGCAGGGGTGATAAGTTCCTGTTCACGGGTAATTTTGATGTTGACGAATGGCATGTCCGGCTCCTTTCATTTCAAGGTTTTGTCATACTGGGCCTTGCGACCGCACCTCGTGTGCGGACAAGTCCGATAATGAGGAAAAGTGCGCGCAAGGCGATTGCTGCGCATGGATGTCCAGGCCGCCCATAGGGCTCCGGTTAGATACTCCGCGTAGTTGAGCGAGGCGAGCAGCCCATTCATCTCTCTGCTTTTCAGATTAAGGCCTGTGTCGCCAGGCTGCATGGCACAATTATGTAACATGGATCGTTATCTCTCTGTGCCTGCGTTGGGCCGTTCATGAGGCATTTGGACACTCACAAGGTGGCAGAAAAGCCGAGTCAATCCGATTTTGCTGCAAAGGAGACTCCTTTTTCAATTAAGAATCAATGCGAGAACGAGACCCTATCCTTTAAAATGCGTCTTATTGAGATTGTGCTGGCACTGTGACATGCGAACAAAGGTGTGCCATCCACTGAGCGCGACACGCGCTAACCATCGAACCTCTGAAAATCGAATACAATATGACAACACTATTTGTACGTAAAATCAGGCAATTAACTGATTGAGGCTGCACAGCGCGAACAACGTTTTTTCTGGCACGTATTTTGATATCCATAAGGAGCGTGAACAGGCATCGTCAAATGGAGGAGGTGGTCGACATGCCGCAAAGCATCCTGGTCGTTGAGGACGAGTGGCACATCAGAAAGCTGACCACTATGGCGCTGAAATCGCGTGGCTATCAGGTTATCGAAGCGGAAAATGGCCTTCAGGCAATCGAGCATCTCCATCATTACAAGGTGGACCTGGTGATGACCGATTGGATGATGCCGGGCATGGATGGTCGAGTCCTGATTCAGAAGATCAGGGAAAGAGTCGAAAGCAAAGATCTGCCGGTTGTTGTTTTCAGTGGCATCAATCCGCAGATACAATCTGCCGAGTTGGAACAGCTTGGCATTAATTGCTGGCTGAGCAAGCCTTGCAGAATACATAAAATCGTTGAGATGGTCAGCAGTGTGCTGGATCCTCCTTTACGGCAGGTTATCCATTAAATCACGACAAGCGGGGAAGAGAGATGGCAAAGCGAGTGATGGCAGTTGATGATTCAGCCACCGTGCGCCAAGTGCTGGTGATGGCCATGGAGGGGGCCGGTTACGAGGTTGTCGAGGCGTCCGATGGCGAGGATGCTTTGTGTAAGTTCAAAGATGCACATATCGATATGCTGGTGACCGATCTGAATATGCCGAATATGGATGGACTCGCCCTGATCAAGGAGGTCAGGCAGAAACCTGGCAACCGTTTTCTGCCGATCATCATGCTGACCAATGAGGCCCAACCGGAGATGAAAAACCTTGGCAAAAAAGCTGGCGCGTCAGGCTGGATCACCAAGCCATTTCGTCCTGAGCAGCTGCTGGCTGTGGTCCGTATGGTCTGTCCGCCCTGAGGGAATATTGATAATGCATGGAGCTTTTCGAATGAAATCAGTTGACATAACAAATCGCCTGTTGGTGGTCGATGACGAAGAGAGCATCCGCTTTACCTTCAGTGAATTTTTGAAAGGCGGCGGTTATCTGGTCGATACAGCCGACAGTTTCATCGCGGCAACGGCACTGATGGCCGACAACGACTACGATGTCGTCTTTCTCGATATTGTGCTCGGACGCGACAGCGGCATGAACCTGCTGCGAGTTCTTAGCGAGCAAAACCCCAACTGTCAGGTCGTGATGGTTACCGGCTCACCGGAAATCGTAACAGCGGCGGAATCTGTCCGCTTGCACGCCTTTGATTATCTGGTAAAGCCTGTGACTCAGGATCAACTGCTGCGTATTGCCAAGCTGGCAGCGGAACGCAAGCAGATGATCGATGCCCAGGAGAAATTTCGCCTGCGCATGACGGCAATTTTTGATGGTGTCCGTGAGGGGATTCTGGTCTTTGATGAAGACGGGCGCCTGGAAGATATCAATAGTGCGGCGCAAGAGATGCTCGGCTGCGAAACGGCCCTGATCGATCTGACCCTTGATGAGATTGGTCTGGCCTGTCCCTTTGCACAGATCGAGTGGCTTTTGGAAATTGTTCGCCAGCGTTGCCTGGGAGAAATCTACTATCTGCAGCTTTGCAATGCCAAAGGCCAAAATTTAACCCTCAGCCTCTGCATGTCGCCCTTGACCAATGCAGCAGGTCAGGAGACCGGGGTGGTTCTGGTGCTACGCAATGAGGAGCTACCGACCAAACATTTAGCCGAAAAAAGCTGAGGCTGGCCCGCCAGGGAGAGATATCCCTGCTCGTTTTTGACGTAACTCCGTGCACCTGTAAAACGAAAGCCGCAAGTTCAAAAAGAACCTGCGGCTTTCGTTGTGATTGTAGTGATCTTCTGCACCACCGGTACAAAGATCAAGCCCCGCCGGCACCCTTCTTGAGTTCGAGCAGAATCAGTTTTGCGACCGCTTTCAGCGTTTCGAAAACCCCTTCACCGGTTTGAGCGCAGGCTTCGTAATCGGGGACACCCTCGGGATTAAGCAGTTCGCGCAACTCGTCAAGCGAGGAGCAGTTCGGCAGATCTCGTTTGTTGTACTGGATTACAAACGGGAGTTTTTCAAGTTCGTATCCCTGCTCTTCCAGGTTGTCCTTGAGATTCTCAAGGCTTTCGATGTTGGCATCGAGGCGTTCTTCCTGGGAGTCAGCGACAAAGACGACGCCGTCGACCCCTTTGAGGATCAATTTTCTAGATGCATCGTAGAACACCTGGCCCGGAACCGTGTAGAGATGAAAACGGGTCTTGAAACCGCGGATTTCGCCAAGGGCTAA
>PKTY01000214.1 GCA_002869725.1 Desulfuromonas sp.
ACAGGATATGATGGAAAGTCCAGACCAGTTGCCACTCCCGTTCCGCCAGGCGCAACATTAAAATCCTGACGGGAGGCTCATGGTCGAGCCGCCGGCACTGCTCGAGCTCCCGGCGACAGAGTGTTGCGGTCTCCTGCTGCTGATCATGGTCCCCGGTGAGATCGACAACGCTGATCAGCGCTTGGTGCTTTTCAAGAACCTCCTGGGTGGGCTGTGCCGATTTGCCGATCGTCAGTCGCGTGCGCAGCATGGCATGGCGTTCGGTTAAGCTCTGCCAGCAGCACCTGATGCGATCAGGGTCGAGGTCAGCCTCCACGGTGAAAACCGCTTGGTTGACGTAGGACATGGACTCGGGGTCGAGCAGGGCATGAAACAACATCCCTTCCTGCAATGGAGCCAAGGGCAGGGCGCTGCTGTTCAAGTCCAGGCAGAAGCCGAGCTTGAGGGGATCGGTCATCGCAACAGGGACTGAATCTTGTGCCGCAATACTCTCCTCTGTAGAAAGGGATGCAGCTAATTTCCGTACTGTCGGGGAGGCGAATACCATACGTACCTCAACGGGCAGTCCGGCTTCCTTGGCCCGAGCCGAAACCAGCAGAGCGCGAATCGAGTCCCCACCGAGGGTAAAGAAATTGTCCTCAACACCAAGACCGGTAACCCCGAGGACTGTGGCAAACACCTGTAGCAGTTGCTCCTCAAGGGGAGTTTCCGCCGACATGCTGTCGTCCTGGAGCGAACCAGTCACCGTTGCCGGAACGGGCAGAGCCTTGCGGTCAATCTTGCCGCTTGGATTGAGGGGCATCTTGTCGATGCAGGTAAAATAGGCTGGCAGCATATAGGCCGGCAGGGTTGCTGCCAGATGCTCGCGCAGGGCTTCGTGCCCTGGGGATTGCACTTTGGGCTGCAGAGTGTAGTAGGCGGCCAAATCCCTAACCTCAGCAGTGGCAGGGTCCTGGATGGTTTTCACCGCAGCCAGCTGTAGCGCCGGGTGTTTGACCAGGTGATTTTCGATCTCCTGAAGCTCAATCCGGTAGCCACGCAACTTGATCTGGTCATCACTGCGGCCCAGGCATTCGAACTCGCCATCGTTGCGCAGTCGTGCCAGGTCGCCAGTGGCATAGAGGATCTTACCCTCCGTCCAGTCCGGGCAGACGAACTTGCTGGCGGTCAGTTCTTCGAGGCCGAGGTAGCCTCGGCCAACGCCGGCCCCGCCGATGAACAGCTCGCCAACCTGCCCCGGAGCGACCGGCTGCAGGCTCTGGTCAAGGACATAAGCCTGTTCATTGAGCAACGGCCGGCCGATGGTCGGTTGCTGTGTGCCATTAATCAGGGTCGAGGTCGACCAGATGGTTGCCTCTGTCGGTCCGTAAACATTGAAAACCCGGGTCTCGACATGGCGGAGCTTTTCGAACAGGTCCAGAGGAAAGGCCTCTCCGCCGATTAGAAGGGTCTGTAAAGATTTTGGAACTGCTGCCGGGCCGCTCATCTCCAGCATCAGTTTGAGACGCGAAGGAGTGGTCTGGAAGGCGGTCACATGGTGTCTGGCCATCAGTGAGGCGAGCGGAGTGATGGCCAGGTTGTCGTCGTCGGTGGCCAATACGATGCGTGTTCCGACCAGCAGGCAGCAAAAGATCTCCAGGACAGAGATATCGAAGGTGAAGGTGGTGACAGCCAGCAACAGATCGTTGGCGTCAATCCCGTAAACTTGGGGCAGGTTTTCGGTCATGCTGACCAGGTTGCGGTGGCTGATCATCACCCCTTTCGGTGCGCCTGTCGAACCCGAAGTGAACATGATGTAGGCGAGGTGATCAGCCTTGAGGCCGGACTGCGCCACCGGGGATGCATCAAGTTCGCGGGTCTGCTCAGCGACAACTACCGGCAGGCCGCATTGCCGGGCCCATTCGTCATCCTGTTGTTCACTGACCAGCAGCGCTTTGGCGCCGCTCCCTTGCAGGATTGCGCTCCGCCGCTGTTCAGGGAAGTCGGGAGAAATAGGCACATAAGCTGCTCCTGCCTTGAGGATACCGAGCAGGCCTGCAACCGCCAGCTCACTTCGCTCCATCAGCAGTGCGACCCGGTCATCAGGCTGCAGATCGACGATTGTGCCGATAGACCGGGCGATACGGTTTGATGCTTCATCCAGCCAGTCGGCTGAAAATTCGCGATCCTGGCAGATCAATACCGTGCGCTGCCGGTCAAGCTCACAACGCTGTCGCCAGAGTTCCGGGACTGTCGCCTCGAAGGGGAAAGGATGAGCGGTGTGATTGACGGCAGTCAACAGCTCCCTTTCCTGGGCCAGGAGCAGGTCGACCTTCGACAGCGCAGAGTCGGAATCAGTCAGAACCGCATCGAGGAGCAGGAGGAATCGGTCGCGTAGCAGCTCGATGGTCTCCGACTTGAACAGTGCCGTGGCGTACTCGAATCGGCAAGCAATCTGATCTCCGCAGTCAATGACTTCCAGGGTCAGGTCGAACATTGCGGTCTGCTTGTTGTAGCTGATCGGCGAGGCATCTTCCCCCTGCAACTCGAAAACCCGACCTTGACCGTTTTCGAAGATGAACATGGTGTCGAACAAGGGATTTCGCCCCAGATCTCGGGGAATCTGCAACTCGCGGATCAGGTCTTCCAGTGGGTAGTTTCGGTGCTCGAAGGCCTGCAGGAACTCCTTCTGAACCCGCTTGGCAAAACTCCTGAAACTTTCAGATTTCTCGACCCGCACTGGGAGGCCCAGGGTATTGGCAAACATGCCGGCGACCCGGGTGTAGGCGTCGGTGCGGGTATCGACCGGAATGCCGATGGCCAGCCTCTCTTCTCCGGTCAGGCGGCTGAGCAGAGTTGCATAACTGGCCAGGAGCAGGGAGAACAGAGATGTCCTGCAGCTGGCCGCCAACTGCTTGAGCCGCATTGCCCGATCCCCCTCCAGGGCAAAAAACAGGTTGTTTCCCCGGTAACTCTGCACGGCAGGGCGTGGATAATCCGTCGCCAGCGCCAGAGGCGCTGGTGGGTCGGCCAAAAACTTTAACCAGAACTCACGGTCGTGATTGTAGTTTTGGCTGGTCCGATAAGTCTCTTCGTTGGCGACAAAATTTTGGTAGTGCGGGCCCGGTTCCGGCAGTTGGCAGCCGCTGTGCAATGACGAGAGTTCATTGAGAAAAATATTCAGGGTGATACCGTCGGCGACCATGTGGTGAAAATCGAACAGCAACAGTTGTCGGCCGTCAGGGAGAGTTGAAGTAGCCGCCCTGACCAGAAGGTCGCAAGCAAGGTCGAAGGGTCTGACAAAGGCGTCGACAATCTCGCCGATCTCTCGACCCTCCGCAGCAAGGTGTTGCACCCGCAGGTCAAGACCCTGGCGATACTCCTGCCGAGGCCCCTCTTCAGCGACAGCAAAGCCGGCTCGCAGGGCAGGATGCCGTTCGAGAAACTGATTGATCTGTCGCTCCAGTTCTTTGCCGGGCAGTTCGCGGTCAACAATAAACGCCATGGGGAGGTTGTACAGGGTCTTTTCGTCGGCCAACTCGGCAAAGACCAGCAGGCGTGCCTGGGCCGATGAGAGTTGAGTGTTGTTACTGGATGACGTTTGTTTTTCTGAAGAGGACAGACGGAACGGGAAACCACCATTTCGCAAGCGGTGGACACTCTCCTTGATGGCGGTCAATATCTGCTCGATATCCTGGAGGTTGTGAGCAGCGCTCAGAAAGCAGATACGGCGCTCCCAAGTGTAAACCCCCTGGTCCATCAGCAAGTGGAAAAACAGGTCCACTTCGATGGGATCGAGCAACAGACTGAATTTACCCAGGCCTTCGAAGCGGAACATCGAGCCATAACCAATCATGCGCATCGGTACCTGCTCAGCTTCAAAGAACGCATTGGCCCCTTCGGTCAGGCGGTGCAGCAGCTCACCGATCCGATTCTGCAACGCCTCTCCTTGCTCTTTGATGATGGAGAGGGTTGCTTTGGCCGCCGCAAGAGCCAGAGGGTGCTTGACATAAGTTCCCCCGAAAAAAGTCACTTCATCGCTGGGGTGGCTGTTGTCCTGGTAAGACCAACTCCCACCGTCAATTGCATCGAGATAGCGATTTGTTCCGGCCACCAGGCTCAGTGGCATTCCGCCTCCAGCCGCCTTGCCGTAAATCGCGATATCAGCTTGGACCCCGAACAGGGCCTGGGCTCCGCCGGGGTGCATTCGGAAGCCGGTGATCGTCTCATCGAACACCAAAGCAATGTCGTGATGGCTGGTTAGCTCGCGCAACCGGCGTGTGAATTCGATGGGGACCAGTGCCGGGTTGCGGCTCTGGACCGGTTCAACCAGCACTGCGGCAAGCGAGTCGGCCTGCTCGGCAATCTGCTCCAGTGCCTCATCCGAGCCGTAGTTGAGTACCAGGATATCTTCGACCATTGTCTGGGGGATGCCGATGGCGGTCGGCCAGGTTCGGTCTTCGACCCGAGTGGCCAGTACTGAATCGAAAGTGCCGTGATAGGAATTGCTGAAAATCACGATTTTGTCGCGTCCGGTTACCGCTCGGGCCAGGCGGATGGCGACCATCACGGCTTCCGAACCGGTATTGCAAAAGGCGACCCGAGGTAGACCGGTCAGCTCACCAGCCAACTCGGCCACTTCCCCTGCCAGCCGCGACTGGGGCCCCAGTTCAATCCCTCGTTCCAGTTGTTGACGAATCGCTTCGATCACTGCTGGTGGCCGGTGACCAAGGAAGGTGACTCCGTAGCCCATGGCAATGTCAATATACTGGTTACCGTCGATATCGACGAAATGGGCACCCTGCGAGCGGTCAGCGACAATCGGGTAGACCAGTTCCTTGATGCTCTGCTTGTAACCAAGACTGTTGATCCAGTCGGCAAGCCGGTTTCGGTAACGCACGGCCTGTGCCTTGGAATGTGCGGTCTTGCGGTTGAAGTCGACAGCGAAGTTGCTGATGAAGCTACGCTGCTCGGTGGTCAACGGGTCGTCCGTAAGGCGCATGGAGCGAAAGTTGAATTTGGGGGGGCGCTCCACGCCTTGTTCTGGGGCGACAGATGGCATCGGCCTTGAGTTTTCACTGCAACCGGTCTGCGGTGCGCCCAGCGTGTCGAGCTGACGGTTGAAAAGTTCGCGCATCGCCTGCATCTGGTTGTTGAATAAGTCAAGAATACCGGTTTGATGCTGACCACCGGTCTGGGCGCCAGCAGCAGCTTCGGGCACCAGTGCTGGTCCAGACTCAGTCTGCTGAACAGGTGACACTGAAGGTTTCGGTTGCTGAACTGCCAGGTGCGATGCAATTTTTTCCAAAGAGTCGAGTTCTTCGAAGAACTGCCCCATCTGCAGGCTGACCTGGAAAGATTTTTCGATCTGCTGGCGGATCTGTACCAGCATCAGAGAATCGATTCCGAGCTCGAACAGATTCATCTGCGGATCGAGATCTTCCGGCTCTTTCCAGGTGATTTTATGGACAATGTCGATCAGGCAATCAAGAATCCCGGGAGCGCTGGCCGCAGTTGAAGGCTGATCCGTTTGCGCAGGGGCGGGTTGTGAATGGCTTTGCATGGTGACAAACTCTTTCGGAAGGTACTGGTGGTGGTGATCGAACACATAGTGAGGCAAGCTGATCCGTCGCGCGCCGAAGGGGGTTAATGCCTCGGCCCAGTTGACGGCGCTGCCCCGCAGGTAGAGCTCTCTGAGGGACTCCATGATGACCTGCAGGTCGGGCTGGGTCCGCGAGGCGGTCTGCAGCAGACTGGCACCTGCAGCGTTTGGCTGGGTGCGCACGATGCTGTTGAGAACCGAAGAGGGTCCAAGTTCTACGAAAGAATTACATCCCTGCTCTACGGCGGCTTCGAAGCAGTCGGCAAAATTGACCGGGCTGCGCAGGTGTTGGCGCCAGTAGGCGGCGCTGAAGGTGGTCTCTCCGGTTATCATTGTGCCGTTCAGGTTGCTCAAAACCGGGATCTGCGTCGGCAGGTATTCTATCCCCTGGCAAAACTGCTCAAAGGCGTCGAGGGCCGGCTCGATCAGGCGGCAGTGCGATGCAAAGTGAATTGCCAGCAGTCGGGTTTCGACCCCTTGCCTGGAAATCTGCTGGCAGAACTGCTCCAGTGATGATTCCTCGCCGGCAACCACGACGTTGAGGGGCCCATTGATCACGGCGATATCGAGTGTGGGGTGGTCATCAAGCAGGCGGGTCACGGTCTCATGGTCGGCAAAGATCGTCGCCATGCGTCCCTGGGCGGGGAGGGAACTGGTCAACTTTCCACGTTTGATGATCAGACGGATGGCATCGCGCAGGGGGATGGCTCCGGACAGGGCTGCGGCAATATATTCTCCAAGGCTGTGACCGATCAGCAGGTCGGGAACGACACCCCAGCTCTTCCACAGATGGAAGGCACCCCAGGCAAAGGTCAGGTAACAGAGCTGGGCATAGGGGCTGTCATCGATGCGCACGGATGCAGGACTATCCGGATAGAGAACGTCGAGGAGCCGATAGCCCTGCTCAGCACAGAGGGAATCGCATTCATCAACGGCCTCACGGAAAGCCGCGAAACTGTCATAAAGCTGTGCACCCATTCCGGTATACTGGGTTCCCTGGCCGGGCAGCAACATGGCGATTTTCCCGGGAGCTTTGCCCAGACGTTTGATCCCGGCGCCTTCGGCAGCCTCGGTAAGGCGTTTCAAGATTGTCTGCTGACTGTTGACAACCATGGCCAGCCGGTAGGGGTAGTGGTCGCGTGTCAGCAACTGAGACAGGCTCATGCTGGCATCGAGCTGCAGTTTCCCTGATGCGATCTGTTGTCGGTAGCTGGCTGCGAGTTCACGCAGCGACTGCTCACTTTTAGCCGAAATGGCAAACAAGGTGCACGGGATATCTTCGTGGTCTTCGGTCGTCGGGGCAGGTTGGCCTCCCTGTTCGACAACCAGGTGGGCGTTGGTGCCGCTGAAGCCGAAGGCGCTGATCCCGGCGCGTAGCGGGCTTTGAGAGGTGAGCGGCAAAGGGTGGGGAGAAACTTGCAGAGGAAGATTCTCCCAGTCGATATGCCGGGACGGCTTCCCCAGGTGACAGATCCCCGGGACTTCTTCGGCGTTGAGGGCAAAAATCGCGTGAATCAATCCAGCGACTCCCGCGCAGGCTTCGAGGTGTCCCAGTCGGCTCTTCAGGGCACTGAGGACCACCGGGGGCTGCTCTTTATGACGATCGGCAAAGATCTCGCCGAGAGCGGCAGCCTCAATCGGGTCGCCCAAGGGGGTGCCGGTACCATGTGTCTCGATCATGCTGATCTGCTCGGGGGCACAGTTGGCGTCGGTTAGGGCGCGAAGAATCAGGTCGCGTTGCGCGACACCGTTCGGGGCGGTCATGCCGCTGCTGCGTCCATCCTGGTTGACTGCAGAGCCGCGCAGTATCGCCAGGATCCGGTCGCCTGCCGCTTCGGCTTCATCGAGGCGCTTGAGGACCAGCAGGGCGCACCCTTCGCCACGGACATAGCCATCAGCTTCGTCACTGAAGCTTTGGCATTCACCCTGCGGGGAGAGGGCGCCTAAAGCACGCATGGCATCGAAAAGACGCCGGCTGAGAATGAGGTTGACACCGCCGGCCAAGGCCAGTTCGCACTCCCCCTGTTGCAGGGCGCGGATGGCCTGATGGACGGCGACCAGAGACGATGAACAGGCCGTATCGATGGAGACGGCCGGCCCCCGGAAATCGTGGAAGTAGCTGATCCGGCCACTTGCCGTGTTGAACATGTTGCCGGTGGCTGAGTAGGGGGTGTCCGCCGGGCTGGCATAGCCGAGTTGCTTGAAATCGTCACAGCTGATTCCAAGAAACATCCCGACATCTTTACCAGCTAACGATTGTGGGGCTAGCATGGCACTTTCCAGGGCGTGCACCGACATCTCAAGCAGTAAGCGCTGCTGGGGGTCGAGTAGCTCGGCCTCAGAGGGCGATACGTTGAAAAAACCGGCATCGAATCCCCACAGGTCGTGCTGCAGAAAACCGGCACGCTCTCCTTGGAGCCACGGGCGGTTTTGCGGGGCTTGACTGACGGCGCTGGTCCCGGTTGCCAAAAAACGGGTAAGCGCCTCTGCGCTGCTCAGGTCGGGGGGGAAGCGAAAGGCCATGCCTATCACGGCAATCGGTGCTCGGTCAGATTGTTTGCTTCTGGGTGACGGTTTGCGGGGTGAGGTTGTGCCGACGAGGCATCCTCCGAACCGGCTCACTTGCGGGTTGCGGAAGAACATGTCGGGGGAAACTCTTTGCCTGAGTCTTTCTGATAAACGGGTGGCCAGCTTGACCATCTGCAGCGAACTGACTCCGAGGTCGAACCAGGAGGTCTGTTGGTCGAGCTGCGGTTTATGTCCAAGCAGAGTCTCCAGTTCCTCCTCAACGAGGTTTTGCACGGTGCCAGCCGATGCAATGTTCTGGTCGTTTCCCATTTCAGGCTCCCGTTGAGAAAGCCTACTGGGCAGATCCAGGATTCTCTGGAACTCCGGGCAGTTTTTCTCCATCAGGGCAAAGACCCTGGCGGGGGCATTGTGAAAAGAGAGATCAGATTCAAGCGCGAGAGTGAGTGTTGCGTGGGGGCTGATCTCGAGGAATTCGGCGGCAGGGTCTTCGCGCAAAATTGCCCTGACCGCATGGCTGAAGCGGACCGGTCTGCGGATATGCTCTTGCCAATAGTTGGCATCCCAAGAACCTGAAAAGGACTCCCCGGTCAGGGCAGAGAAATAGTGGCAACGTGCAGATGCCGGCTGCAAACTGGTCAGTGCCTGTTGGAAGTTTGGCAGATAAGGGTCGAGAATTGCGCTGTGAAAAGCGATGCTGGTGCGCAAGGGTCGGTAGAAACAACCGTCCTCTTCAAGTTTTGTTTCAAGCTGACGAACGACCTGGTTGTCCCCGCTGAAAACGACGCTGTCATGGCTGTTAAAGACAGCAATTTCAGCTCCCTGACACTGTTCGATCAAGGCACATGCCTGATCTTCGGTGATCGCCGCAAAGAGCATCTCCCCCTGGCCGGCAACTGCCTTGATCAACTGGCAGTGGGCCAGGACCAGTTGCACCGCATCCTGTTCGGAGAGGACCCCTGCGCAGTGAGCGGCGGCGACTTCTCCGGAGCTGTGACCGACCACCGCCGCAGGATGGATATCACGATTTGCCAAAGATTCCACCAATGCCACTTGGTAGCAGAAGGTCAATAGATGGGAGTTCTCCGAAAGATCAACGGCAGGTTGGTCAGCATCCCTGAAGAGATCGAGAATCGAAATTTTGCCAAATGAGGTAAACAGGTTGTCGAGGGAGAAAATTTTGTCGGCAAAGACCGGATCGTTTGCCAGAAGGTCACGACCCATGCCGGTCCATTGACCGCCCAACCCTGGGAAAACGAATACGGGGTGCTTCACAGTAGATCCTTCCTGAAGCTATGGTTTCTGACAGGTCTCTACCGGTCTTTCTCCGTTGGGCATAATGAAAGCACCGTTTCTGACCTGGATCAGAAAGAAGCGATCGTTGATGAGGTCGCCATCCGTTGAAAATTGGACTTTACCCTTGGTGAGATTCCAGCCTTCATGAAAGCGAATATTTGCAAAAAGGGCTGTTGATTCAAGTGTCCCGGTCTGTTTCACGGCTTCAGCGTAGAGAAGAATGCCATCGAATATTTCCCTGGCCCAGACATCAGGACCTTTGCCATATTTATCGAGGAATTTCTTGTAGAATGCCTCAGCGAGAGTGCCACTTTCGGCTTTGACCAACGACCTTTCCTCTGTTTCGTCGGGGGAAGGGCTCTCGTTGATTGCCCAGACGGCCATCTCCTTATACGGGGTCAGCAGATGGAGGTCTTCACTGACCGGCCCAAGAATTTCCGGGGTGTTGTTGTGCAGCAACCCTGGGCTACCGTACAGCTCCGCTTCGATTCCGAACTCCTTGATCTGCTTCAGCAGATAGGGCATCTGCTCATAACTGACCGTCAGGTAGAGTACATCCGCCTGCTCAATGGGTTTTTCAATCAGCACTTCGCGAAAATCGTTAACCCAGGTCGGCACGATCCGTTCCGTAGTGCTTTCGCCACCGAGATCTTTGAATATTTTGGTCAACTCGGCGGAACTGACCGCCGCATAGTCAGACTGGTCCTGGATGATAGCCAGCTTTTTGTGCTGACGACAGATCAACAAGTTGGCTAAGGCCTCGATATAGTCGCTGGTCGTAAAGTGGGGGCGAACCATGTTGCGAAACGAATAACTGGCCAGGTTAGGGGCCTCGGCGCCGATGATCACATAAAACAGACTCTTGGCCTGCGTCGCCACCAGAGTGTCGAGAGCCAGTCCCGAGAAGTAGGAGCCGATCAGGGCATTAAACGACATGTCACCACTGATCTGCCTTGACAGCTCGGCATTGCGCTCTGCATCGCCCTGATTGTCAAAATAGACCACTCTGACCGGTTTTCCGCGCAGACCACCGCTCTGGTTGATCTCCTCGACCGCCAGTTCGACTCCTTCGCGGATATATGTTGGAGGGATCTCTGCCACGGAGAATGGCCAGAGAATGGCTATTTTGACTTCGTCAACCTCCTGCAGAGACTTGGGGCGCATGTTTGCAATTTCGGTTCGCCCCTGATACAGCCAGACCTGAACAACGATGAACAGGACCAGCAGTAGCAGAATGTTGCGCAGCAGTTGCCACATGGTTATTTCGCCACTGACTCGCCGGTATTAAGGATCACCGGCAGACCCTCTTTCCCGGAACCGATCACCACAATCTTGGCATTCTTCGATTCTGCCAGCCCGCGTGTCGCCTCGACCCCCTTCCAGGTGAGCACCTTATCATTCAGAGAACTGCTTACGGTTTCATTATAGGCCTTGATCCCTCCCGCCTCGATCTTCTTGCGCTCTGCTTCCTTTCGTTCACGGGCGATCTTGTAATCATAAGCCTTGGCCAGTTGCTCCTCCTGCAGTTTTTTCTCAATGGCGTCGATGATCAGGTCAGGGAGCATGACCTGGCGGATGACTACGCTTTCGATCAGTACATAACGCTGCATGACCTTTTCCAGGGATTCCTTGAGGATGCCCTCGATAATCGCCAGATTCTGGGAATAGAGCTCCTCGGCTGAATATTGACCGACCGCCTGGCGGATCACCCCCTCGGTCTGGGGGACGACGACCTTGACCAGGTAGTCAGGACCAACGTTTTTGTGCAGCAGTCCCAGTGTCTGGTAGAGGGGCCGGTAGCGAATGGCGAGGGTCATGCCCAGGGGCAGGCCATGTTTGGAAAGCGCCTGAAAATCGTGATATTCGGTCTGGACCCGGACATTGTAGACCTGCAACTTGTCCCAGGGGGGGATCACATGCAGCCCCTCACCGAAAACCTTGTCCGTTACCGTTCCGCCGAAGAACCGTTTGTAGAGGACTCCCCCCTCTCCGGCATGGATGGTGATGAAGATCTTCGGCCAGAAAAACAGGACGAACATGACCAGTATCCCCGCCGTAATAATCAGGCTCGGGAGGTTGTTGCGAATCTTCTCTTTCAGGCGTGCTCGTCGCGTCGCCATGGAACGGTCACTCCTTTTCCGGGGATTGAGTCCGGCCGCAATCCAGCTTGACCAGATGGTCCGCAACATCGAAATAGCGGTCATCGTGGCTGATCGCGATAATCGTCTTCCCCTGTTGTTTCAGCTCAGGGAGGAATTCCCGATAGAAAAATTCCCGAAACGGCGGATCCTGATCGGCAGCAACTTCATCAAACAGGCAGATCGGCCGGTTTTCAATCAGGGCGCAGATCAGAGCGATCCGTTTGCGTTGCCCGGTTGACAGGTCGAGGTTGTCAAAGCCGAGAACCTGGCGATAAGTCGTTTTGTCGGCTATTTGGAAGCGTCTTAACAGACGATCGACCTGTTCGACATCGGTCTGGCGGTAGCCATAGAGCCGGTCGAACAGGTGAAAATCGGTGAAAATTGCCGCAAACAGAGAGCGGTATTGGCCATAGTCGCTGCGCTTGAGGGGTTTGCCATTCAACGAAATGCTACCGCCCTGGGGGAAATAGAGGCCGGCCAGCAGTTTCATCAAGGTTGTCTTGCCGCTTCCGTTGCCGCCGGTGACCAGTAGCAGTTGACCCGGCTCAATGGTCAGATCGAGGGGCCCCAGACTGAACAGCGCCTGCCGGTCTTTGGTGTAGGTGTAAAGCAGCTGGTGCAAGCTAATCTGCTCAAAGCTTTCCAGAGGTGCAACGGGTTGGTCGCTGGTCAGGTCATCACTCTCCTCAAGCCGTTGTTCTAGGCGTTGCAGGCTGTCGATGGCCATCCGTGACTTGGACAGCATGGGGATGGAGTCGACGATAATCCCGATCGGGCCGGCAACGAACAGAACGACGGCCACAATGGCAATTGTCGTCTCCGGAGTCGTCAGTTCGTAATTGGGAAGGATAAAGACCACTGCCCCCATCAGCATGAAGAATAGGGTTTGCGAGAGGATGATGGAGGAGACAAAACCCTGTTCAGTCTTGAACTTCAGCGCGTCGGTCTTGTGCAGAGTGGTGGTCAGGAAGTTTTCGTACAGATCATGTTCCTTGCGGTGGTTGATTTTGAGTTCTTTGAAGCCGTGCAGGAAATGGTCAAGGATACCGAAAAAACGCTCTTCGTTGGCCTGAAAGTCACGGAGAGCAGCAGAGGTCTGGGCCTGCAGACTCTGGTAAATGACAATCCCGGTCACCAGGACCAGGGCAATGATCCAGAAGGCAACCGGCGAAAGGATGTAGATGTAAGCCGAAGAGAAAAGCAGCATGACCGCTCCTGAAGAAGCGGAAACTGCCATGCGCGACGATTCGTAGATGATCTCGTTATGTTCAAGGAGGCTGCGGTAGATGGTCTGGGCACCGATCCGATCAAAATCGTCGAGACCCAACTTGCGGGCCTTGTCGATGATGCGTAGATTGGTTTGCGAGAGGTTGTGCTGAACCACCCGGGAGGTTTCAAGCAGGGCGTATTTTTTTGCCAGAACGTAGGCCAGCAGACAGGCAATAAACATCAGAAAAAAGCGGACACTGATCTGGGAAAAATCGCGGGCCACCGAGTTGACCACCACCATGAAGGCGGCGTTGGCCGCCCCGGAGACCAGAGTTGACGCAAGGATCCGGGTCCGTTCGGCCCCGGCGTTGCGAAACAGGAAGCGGTAGATGGTCAGATCCATCGGTCAGTCCGTCGGCAGGAAGGTCCCGGGCATGATCGGATAGTTCTTCTCAGGATGAAGGCTCCTGAGAATCGAACCGAAAAAGGCCGTATCCGTTTTCTGGTGGTTGGCCAGGGTCCGATTCTCACAGGAGGCTACCGCCTGGTCAAATTCGCGCAAATACTGGGCCGTACAGTCAAATCCAGGGTGTCCGCCGGCGTTGCCAATCGATTCCATGGTGGTGATTTCCATCACTCCGAGCCCGTAACGGTACCCTCCCTCGATTCCGGTGTCGACAGTGTCGGTCATCTGTGCCAGGGTTTCGGCCTCCAGAACAACGCCCGGGGTCATCAGTGATTTGACCCAAGTGGTCAGGTCGGTCGGCGTCGACAGGAACTCACCCGATGACCAGGTGAACGACCAGTCGATCGCCGTAACGTCTTCCAAGGGGGCAAGCTTGAAGTCCCAGTTGATGTAGCCCCGTATTGAACGCAATTCGTCAGGGAAGTGGTAAGACGGGATAAACGTCTGATCAAGGCCCAGTGGGGCAAGAATATCTTCGGCGATCGCCTGGCCATAGGAACGGTTGAAAGGATCGTAACGTTCGATGATTTTTCCGAGCAGCACATAGTTGGTGTTGGAATAGTGCCAGGTCTGGTCTTCTTCATTGCACGACTCGATATCATGAGGTGCGACCAGAGCCAGCAGTTCGTCAGGACTCCAGCGGTAGGTCGGGTCACTGGTAAATTTGCCGCTCCATTCGGGCATCTCCGTGAAACTGCAGATCAGGCTGGTGTGATCAAGGAGGTTGAAGAGCTGAACTTCCATCGGCCGGTAGTTGATCAGAACCGCAGCCTCCTCGGGGAGCAGTTCGTCAAGGCTGTCCCCCAGGGAGAACAGTCCGTCCTCGACCATCTGCAAAACCTTGGTGGCGACAAACGATTTGGTCAGGCTCCCCACCCGGTAGAGGGAATCGACCGAGGCCAGGGTTCCGGTCTGCAGGTTCTCGACGCCTTGGACCACCGTCTGCAGCTGCCCGTCGCTATTGCGCACGGCAATACTGACCGACGGTACGTTAAGGCTGCGAGTCCGTTCCACGGCAATTTCGTCGAGAGTCTGCTGTTTGTAATCACCCAGGTCCTCTCCGGAGCAGGCGGCCAGAGCAAGCACCAGTCCGGCCGTGAAGAAGCGCAGGAACCATTTGACCGCAGAGCGTTTATCAGGTCGGAGACAGGCCATCGATGATCCTCCTTGCGAGATGGATATTGTTGTCCAGAAACTCGGGTCGGCACATTTCGAAATGATTGCCAACTCCCGGTACAACCGTGAACTCTCCACGGGTCTTGCCGCCCCAGTGTCGGTGCATGATGCCATCAGGCGGTTCATGATCGGCTGAGGAGATCAGCACGATCCGAGAGGGGATGGTCTCCTCTCCAAGGCCGCTTGGTAGTGCCTCGATATAGGCGTGCAACGCCGTCTGATCGGGTAACCCGTCAATATTAGCATAGTGTTGGCCAATCCACCGCAAATATTCCTCGGCAGACGGCTTCTCGGCCATAACCCAGGAGTCGAGCATGACCAGAGCCTGTGGCGCCTGCTCGCCAAGGCGCGAGGCCACTTCCCAAGCAAAATTCCCTCCGCCGGAATAACCGAGGAACAGGGTCGCCCTGTCGTGGTGCTGACGCGCCTTGACGACAGCGGTGCAGCGGTCGATAAAACCCTCGGCGCTGAAATCGAAGCAAACCAGGTGGTGTCCTGTCAGAGCTTTGGCGATTCTGGAGTTGACCGGTGCGTAGAGGCTATCGATTGAGGGGAACAGGAAAATATCGACAGTCGAACAGTCTGTTCCCGGATAGACCGAATAAAATGTTCGACTGCCTTGCTTCAGGATATTGGCGAGTTCTCCCACCCGGGAGTGCGCGTAGAGCAGCGCCGGGGTGAGGTCCGAAAAAGTCTCGCGCAGCTGGGTCAGCAACCGCAGGGCTTTCAGGGAATTTCCACCCATCTCGAAAAAATCGGCTGTCCTGCTGGTGACAGAAATCCCGAGGATCTCTGCAAACAGGTCGGCGATCAGAAACTCACATTCAGTGTTCAGCGGATCGTGGGGAGGCTGGTCTGCTGAGGGGAGCGTATACTGTAGCCGGACAAGGTCGAGTTTGCCATGGCGGTTGAGAGGGATTTCGGTCACCGCCAGCAAGCGGTCGGGGACCATATAGTGGGGCAGGCGGCTGCTCAGCCAG
>PKTY01000296.1:0-1781 GCA_002869725.1 Desulfuromonas sp.
ATTAGCAAAAGATCCAAGTATTGGCTATTTTACAAGCATATGCCATGGCCCCCAAAGGGGAAATAACGATAAATCGCAAACACCGTGTGGAGGCGCAATGAAAGAATTCAAAACGATTCTGTTTGCTAGCGATTTTTCTGAAAACTCGGCCTATGCCTTTGAGTATGCCCGCGATCTGGCTATGAAATACCAGGCTCTGCTGTTGGTCATTCATGTCATCAATGAACCGGTCGATTTGCGGGGGTTCTATGTTCCGCATATCTCTTTTGAAACCCTTGAAGAAGAGATCGAACAGGGTGCCCGAAAGATGATGGATAAGTTCTGTCGGGTTCATCTGCGGGAATATGATAATTACGAATCGTTTATTGTCCCGGGAATTCCCTATGACGAGATCATCAAAAAGGCCGAGGAGGTCTCCGCCGACCTGATCGTGATGGGGACTCATGGCCGCAGCGGTTTGGATCATGTCCTGTTTGGCAGCACGGCGGAGAAGGTGGTGCGCAAGTCCACCGTACCGGTGATGACCATTCGCTATGTGGAGTAGCACCCGGGAGTTGACCTGCTAACAGATCGGTGAATAAAGCGTGACAAAGAGCAGCCTTAGGGCTGCTTTTGCTTTGTGAGAAGCTGGTCTTCAGCAGGGCTTTGTCCTTGCAAAAATGGCCTGTCAAAGGTTATGCTAGGCAAAATTTTGGGGCACTAAAACGCGTAAGTCTGGAGGTACAGACATGTCCGGCCGGATATTGGTGGTCGATGATGAAACGCTTATTCTCGACCTTGCAGTCATGTTGCTCACCACCCGTGGTTACGAAGTCATTACCGCTGAAAGTGGCGAGGAATGTCTGAAGACGGCTGAGCGGGAAAAACCGTCACTGGTGCTCCTCTATTATATGATGCCGGGCATGGATGGTATGACTACCCTGCGGGAGATGCGCCGGCGTTTCCCCGATACCTACGTCATCATGCTGACCGGCAAAGGTAACGAGGAAATTGCTGTCGAGGTCATGAAGGCCGGCGCGGCCGATTACATTTTAAAACCCTTCAGCAATCAGGACCTGATCGACCGGATCGAAAACGTTTTGCGTATTCGGCGCATCGAAATCCACAACCGCGAACTGCGTCTCGAGCGGGAACGGTTGCTCAACGAAATCAAGGGCTGGAACAGCGAACTGGAACGGCGGGTTGCGGAAAAAACTCTGGAGCTGGAGCAGGCCCATGCGGAAATAATGCAGGCCGAAAAGCTTGCGACGCTCGGGCATTTGGCCGCGGGTATGGCCCATGAGATTCGTAATCCCCTCAATGCAATCAGTCTGTTTTCTCAGATACTCAAGCCGGTTCTGGCCGATGATCCGGAAAGGGTCGGTTATATCGATAAGTTGCTCGGCGAAGTGGACCGCATTGACGATATCCTGATCCAGTTGCTGGCTTCCAGCAAGCGGCCGCGAGGAGCGACACAACCGGTTTTTTTACAGGAGGTCATCGAGAGGACCCTGACCGGTTTTAAGGAACAGCTTGAAGCCCATAATATCAAGCTGGAGAGCGATCTGGAAACGGGGTTGCCGCCGATAATGGCAAATAGTAGCGAAGTCGAACAAATCTTTACTAATTTGTTTACCAACGCCATCTATGAAATGCGCAAGGGGGGGGAGTTAGGGGTCCGCTTGGTTCGTGACCGGGATCGTATTCAGATTGAGGTCAGCGATACCGGGCCGGGAATCCCTCCAGAGAATCTGAACAAAATTTTTGACCCCTTTTACACTACCAAGCCCAAGGGGACAGGA
>PKTY01000296.1:1788-2372 GCA_002869725.1 Desulfuromonas sp.
GTCGGTGGTGCTGCGAATTGTCACAACTTACCAGGGCCATATCAAAGCGCTGAGTGAAATAGGACAAGGCACTGTTTTTAAAATTGAATTTCCCGTGGCATAATTTCTGTTTTGCCGCTCGAGACACACTGGATGGTCTGAGTTCGGCGACAATCGCTGCGCCGTTCCGGTCGCAAAGCTTAAGGAGGGCCGGCTGATGGCATTGCAATTGCGTGAGATCGCTCTGGATCTCGATGAAGACGAGTCGCTGCTGCCGGGCAGAGTGGCCGCCGAGTTGGGCCTGAATCGAGAAGATCTGCATGGTTTTCAGGTAGTGCGCAGGGCCATCGATGCCCGGCGCAAGCCGAAGGTGTTGCGCATCTTTTCTGTTGTTTTCGATGTGGCCGATGAAACTACGCTGCTGGCTCGGCAGAGCGATAACCGGCGTCTGAGTCTCTGGCAGCCTCCTGCGGTGCCGCAGATCGCTGCACGGGAGCGTCACCATCGAGTGCTGGTGGTCGGTATGGGACCTGCGGGTCTCTTTGCTGCCCTGAGTCTGGCCCGTTACGGTTTTCAGGTTACTCTTATCGAACGCGGTGAACCTG
>PKTY01000044.1 GCA_002869725.1 Desulfuromonas sp.
ATGCCGGCCACACGGGCGACATTGAAAACGTCGCCCTTCTCCATGCTCTGGTCCATAATCCGGGTCAGAGTTGCTGGTTCCATGCGCACTTCTCCACGGGCCACGGCCCGTCGAAGCGTCGCTTCCTTTGCACCGACATCGACCATGATGGCTCGACCGCGATCGTCAAAATGTGTCAGCTTTTCACCCATGGTTTCCCCTTCATCAGGCGTCAACCGCCAGACGCCCTGTTCAATCAAACAGAATCTGCAAGGCTTCCTCTGCAGTTCGTACCCCGATCATTTTCATGCCTTGCGGCGACTCAAGCGCCTTGAGGTTGTTGGCCGGCAAAAGGCATTGATCAAAACCGAGCCGCGCTGCTTCGCGAACCCGTAACTCCGGCCTGGAAACCGCACGGACCTCACCGGCCAGACCAACTTCGCCAAACAGGACTGTCCGCTGCGGAACAGGACGGTTCAGATGGCTTGACGCAAGGGCGGCAACGACACCCAGATCAACCGCCGGCTCATTCAGACGGGCACCGCCGGCGACATTCAGAAAGATGTCCTGGGCCAGCATGGTGTAGCCTACTTTTTTCTCCAGCACGGCGACCAACAGTGAGACCCGATTCGGGTCAATCCCCATCGTGGTCCGCCGCGGGTTGCCGAAAGCGGCTCCCGACACCAGGGCCTGCAGTTCAATCAGAATTGGCCGGGTCCCTTCCATGGCCGGCACCACGACGCTGCCCGCCTCGTCCCTGGGGCGTTCTGCCAGGAACAGTTCTGACGGATTGGGCACCTCGGTGAGGCCAACATCCTTCATCTCAAATACGCCGATCTCGTTGGTCGAGCCGAAACGGTTCTTGACCGCCCGCAATATCCGATAGGGATGGCCGGCATCCCCCTCGAAGTAGAGGACAGTATCGACCATGTGCTCAAGCATGCGCGGCCCGGCGATTGAACCATCCTTGGTGACATGACCGACGATAAAAGTCGGAACTCCCTCCCCTTTGGCCAGGTGCATCAGGCGGCCGGCACACTCGCGGACCTGGCTGACACTCCCCGGCGCCGATTCGAGGGCTGCGGTAAACACGGTCTGGATCGAATCGATCACCAGAAAAGCGGGCTTGAGCTGCCGGACCTGTTCGAGGACCCCTTCCAGGGATGTCTCGGCCAGCAGGTAGAGGTCCTGGGCGGCGACATCGAGGCGCCCGGCGCGCAGCTTGACCTGGCGGGTCGACTCCTCGGCAGTGACATAAAGAACCGTGCCTGCCTTGGTCCAACCCCCGGCTGCCTGCAGCAGAAGAGTCGACTTGCCAATCCCAGGATCGCCGCCGATCAGGGTAAAAGAGCCCGGGACCACTCCGCCGCCCAGCACCCGGTCGAACTCTTCGATACCACTGTGCAGGCGATCCTCGTCGGTGGCAGAGACCTCGGCCAACCGTACCGGACTGCTCTCGGAACGAAGAGGGACAGTGCGCCCCCCCTTTTTGGTCACCGTGACTGTCTCCTCGACCAGGGCATTCCAAGCCCCGCAGTCAGGGCACTTACCAAGCCACTTGGGGCTTTGCAGACCGCACTGCTGGCAGCTGAAGATGGTTTTCTGCTTGTTCAATAAATTTCCGTTCACAAGATGATGTGGTATTTTACGTCAGCCGTTTTCGGTGGTCAACGTCAACCCCGAACAGCAACGGCATCCCTGACCGGTTCTGCTGCTCAGCTTGACGTGAGCGGCCCTTTGACGGAGGTGTTTATGCCTGCTCTTTTACGCTGCCCCTGGGTACCCCTCGACAAACCCGACTATGTCGCCTACCACGACTGTGAATGGGGCGTACCGCTTTTAAACGACCGCAAGCTGTTTGAGTTTCTGATTCTTGAAGGAGCCCAGGCCGGGCTGAGCTGGTATACCGTGCTGCGCAAACGGGAGCACTACCGCAAAGTCTACTTAGAGTTCGACCCAGCGCTGGTGGCTCAATTTGACAAAACCATCGTCGAGAAACTTCTCCGCGACCCGGGAATCATCCGCAACCGTCTGAAAATCGAATCGTCAATCGACAACGCAAACGCTTTTCTCGAAGTACAGCAGGAATTCGGCCAGTTTGCCGACTATCTGTGGAGCTTTGTCGACGGAGCGCCGAAAGTCAACACCCTGTACACCATGGCCGACTATCCGACCACCAGCCCTGAAGCCAAAGCCCTGAGTCGAGACCTCAAGCGACGCGGCTTCCGCTTTGTCGGCCCAACCATCTGCTACGCTTTCATGGAGGCGGTCGGCATGGTCAACGACCACAGCGTCGACTGCTTTCGGCGGGATGAGCTGATCAGATCTTCACTGTCTTGTAGAGGAAATTCTTGAACCGGTAGAACAGGCGCTGCTGTTCAGGGTCATCATCTGAGGGGTCGCAGGCATGCAGCGCCCGGGCGATGTCGGCCATGGTGCGGGCACCGTTGCGGCGGGTCTCTTCCACTAGAGCACGAACTCCGTCGCGGGTCAGCTGCTTGTCGGAAAACGGCTGGTGAACCCGGCTCCAGAAGTCGCCCTCACCCCGCGACAGTTCAGTGAGGAGACTGGTCTGCGGCTCCCCGATGCTTTCCGGGAGGGGCGTTGGCGAACCGCTCAGAGCGATCGCTTTCGCCACGTCGGCGGCACCGATGGTGCGCTGGCGGCGGAACATCATGGCTCGCAGCAGGATCGAACGCAGTTCCCGGATATTGCCGGTGTAGTTGTGACGGGAAAGAATCTGTTGCCCCTCCTCGGAAATCACCGGCACCTGTTCAGTCGGCAGATCGGGGTTGCTGTAGACACGGTGCAACTGGCCGAGAAAGTGAACGGCCAGGTCGGGAATGTCCTCCCGCCGCTGGTTGAGCGACGGCACCTCGATGGTCAACTCAGACAGCCGGTGATAGAGGTCGGCCCGAAAGGTCCCTTCGGCGATCAGTCGCGGCAGGTCGCGGTTGGTCGCCGCAACCAGCAGCACCCGGGCAAAACGGGTCTGGTTCTCGCCAAGCCGGACAAAACCGCCATTATCGAGAAAACGTAGCAACTGCACCTGGGTTTTCGGGTCGGCATCACCGATCTCGTCGAGAAACACCACGCCACCATTGGCTTCCTCGAGAATCCCGCGGCGATCGATATGGGCTCCGGTAAACGCTCCGCGCTTGTGGCCGAACAGTTCTGAATAAGTCAGCTCACTGCTGTACGCGGCGATGTTCGACTTGGTGACCGGCAGCTCCCCGCGCCCCGGAAACTTTTCACGGAACATCTCGTTGAGCCGAGCGTAGATATTGTTGAACAAAAACTCCTTGCCGCTACCGGTATCACCGGTAATCAGGATGGTCGGCAGACCGAGGACGGCCTCGCGCAGATCGATGCGTTGCCAGATCATGATGCGGTTGAACAGTTGTGGAGCGAGAATCTCGATGGTTCCGACCACCTCACGGGCCTTGGCCGAGTTGCCGATCAGATTGCCAAGCCGGTAGGACGAAATCTTCGGGTCGCGGTAGGCAACGTCGCTGCGCAGCCGTTCGACTTCTGTGGTCAGTCGCTCGATCTGCAGTAATCCGGCGAGATGCCTGGCAATCATCTGTACGATGATCAGCAGGATCCTCTGGTGTTCGTCCGTGAAATAGTGCGGGACCTGGCTACTGAGACAGATCACCGCCAGCACCTGGTCATCAATGGCAACCGGCACGGCAATCTCGCTGCGGATCGCCTCGGTGACCTGGCAGTAGAAACCCTCGCCACTCTCTTCAATGAGGGTGTCGGCGACCATTAGCGGCTCGCCGCGGGCCACCGCACAACCGGTGAGACTCCTCTGCTCACGAGGGACCTCCAACTCCCCAACCCTGATCAGCGGGATATTCTTCTTCAACCACTCCTTGCTCTTGGCGCCGACCAGGGTGCCGTCAGGCTCTTCGACGATCAGCCAACGAATCCCTTCACGCTCCTGAACCAGGGCGATACTGCCGGTATCGGCACCGATCAGTTCGGTCGCCTTGGAGAGCACCCGGTTCAGGAACGGCTGGACCCCGTCAAAGCTCTCCTGAAGCAGATCGTTGATCTCGGCGAGAACCTGAATCTCCATATGCTCATCGCCGATCTCCTGGATCACCCGCTGGGCCATCTCAGCATGAGCTTCGAGCAGCCCCTGTTCAAACTCGCTGAAGCGGTGAGGTTCTCGGGTGAAGTAGTTGACCAGACAGATAACCCTCCGGGTTCTGCCATCATAACGGGGAACAACGTAAAGCGAACTCAGACCGATCTCTTCTGTCAGGTAGCGCTTCTGCAGCGACTGAGCCTTGAGGTTGGCGATATAAAGGGGGGAAAGCAGGGTATCATCGGCGATGACCCCCTCGGAATTGATGTAGCGTGACAACAGCGACCGGCCTGAACTGAGATCGATCAGGTTTTCGTCTTCGTAGAGGCGCTGAATCTTTCGGTCCTCGGAAAAGGAGGCCAAAACCTGCAGGCTCTGCTCGGCGCTGCCGTCGCCAATGCGCGATGGCACCAGCACCGACGCCAGCGACAGGCGGTCGATCAGGCGCACTGCTGAACGCACCATGGCACGAGCCGCTTCAGTCTTTTTCGCCTCATCGACCCGCCTGGCCAACACCACCTGCTGGTGATATTTACGGGCATGGTCGAGGACTGGCAAGACCTGATCAAGAAATCGTTTCAACTGCTGGCGACACAGGCTGTCGAGTTGGACCCCAGGACGTCCGCTGTCGACACACAGAACCCCTACCGACCGGCCCTTGTGTACCAACGGAAGCTGATATGAAGACTGGACACCAAAGGATTCGGCCATCAGCCTGACCGAAACCGGAAGCAGGCTGAGATCCGTGATCTCGCTCTCCTGTTGTTCGATATACGTCCGCGAAACCAGGAAGCTGGTGTCAGTGAGGGGGAAGGTCGAATGACGCACGGTGCGGTTACTGCGCCCGGTCGCCAATACGCAGTTGAGGGTACCGTCTGTAAGATTTTCCAGGTAGAGGCGGCAGCGCGACTGCCGGGTAATCAACGGCACAGCTTCGCCGATATCGTGAAGAATGTCGGTGAGGTTCTCCTTGCTGTACCCGTTGATCTTTTCGACCAGAGAGGCGATTCGCGGGGACATTTTCGGCACATCAACTCTCCATGTGTATTTTTTGTACTCATCATAGGCCATAGCGGGCCGACGAGTCAAAAGAGTTGAATGAACCTCTCTGTATTTATCTTGAACCGCTAAACGCCTTTATCTCTGACACCTTGCAGTCTCATCAGGGGATCAGCCCATAGCGACGCTGGACAGCTTCCGGCGCCCGGTCATAATGACTGAACTGCATGGTAAAAGAGCCACGCCCCTGGGTAGCGCTACGTAACTCGGTCATGTAACCGAACGTTTCGGAGAGGGGCACGCTGGCCCGGATGATTTCGCACTCCTGTCGGGACTCCATCCCTTCGACCCGCCCTCTTTTCTGCTGCAGGCTGGCAAGCACCCGTCCCGAGGCTTCAAAGGGGGCCGTCATCTCCAACTCCATCACCGGTTCCAGGAGTACCGGACCGGCGTTGCGCACTGCCAGCATCAGCCCCCTCTGAGCCGCGGCGCGCACCCCGCTCAGCGTTGTCACTCCCGGTTCAAAAGGGAGCTCATCGATGCGCACTTCAAGGTCGACCACCGGATAACCGACCTGCAGACCTGCCGCGAGCGCCTGATTCAGAGTCTCTTCGAGGGCAGACGCCATTTCGGCAGGGAGTTCCGCGCTACTATCGGGAAACTGAAGCAACCAGCCTGTTCCTCGTGCGCGCGGAGCGACGCTCAAGGCGACCTCGCCACGCTGCAATCTGCCGTCGATCTCCCGTTCAAACCGTTCCCGGTGACTGGCAGCCTGGGTGATGCTCTCCCGGTAGACCACTTGCGGGAACCCGGCGTTGACTTCGACTCCGAAATCATCGGCCAACCGACGCAAGACCACTTCGAGGTGCAGCTCCCCCATCCCGCTCAACACCAACTGGCCGGTCTCCCTGTCCTCTCGGACCCTAAAAGTCGGGTCTTCCCACTGCAGCTTATCGAGGGAGTTCAGCAGTTTGTCCTGGTCTTGAATCCGTTTCGGCTCGATCGCCAAAGAGATAACCGGCTCGGGAATATTGAGGCCGGCCAGGACCAGAGGATCCCTCGGCGAGCAGAGCGTATCGCCGGTCAGTGCCTCCTTGAGCCCGGCCACCGCCACGATATCGCCGGCCCGCGCCAGGTCGATGCGCTCCCGTTTGTGGGCATGCATGCGAAACAGCCTGGCCGCCCGCTCCTCAACCTGGCGCGTGCTGTTCAGTACGCTTTCGCCCATTTTAAGTTGACCGGAATAGATGCGCAGGTAAGTCAGCTTGCGCCCCTCGTCTGAAAGGACCTTGAACGCCAGGGCACAGAAAGGGCCCTGCGGGTCGCAGACCAACTTGACCTCGGCTGGCTCCCCGGGACGATGGGCGGCCACCGCAGGGAGTTCAAGGGGAGACGGCAGGAAGTCGGTGACTCCGTCGAGAAGCGGCTGCACCCCCTTGTTGCGCAGCGCCGAGCCGAGGAAAACCGGGAACAGCCCACAGGCCAGCACCCCGCGGCGCAGGGCGGCGCGAACCTGCTGCGCAGAGATCTCCCGACCGTCGAGGAGGGCGGCCAGCAGATCGTCATCCCAGTCGGCCGCAGCCTCGAACAGCGCCTCGCGCGCCCCGGCAACCTCCTCGGACAGAGACTCGGGAACAGGCAGCGTGTTGACCGTCAGGCCGCGGTCCTCAGTGTCAAAAACCAGCAGCCTGTCGGCGACCAGGTCGATCACCCCGGAGAATTCGCTCTCTTCGCCATAAGGGAGTTGCATCAGGACTGGTCGTGCTCCCAACCGCTGGCGAATCTGCTCAATAACTCCCTGATAATCGGCCCCAACCCGGTCCATCTTGTTGATCAGGCAGATCCTTGGCACAGAGTAGCGATCAGCCTGGCGCCAGACCGACTCGCTCTGCGGCTGAACCCCTTCCACGGCACTGAAAATGGTGACTGCTCCGTCGAGGACGCGCAATGAGCGTTCGACCTCGATGGTAAAGTCGATATGCCCCGGAGTGTCGATCAGGTTGATACAGGTCTCACCCCACCGGCAACTGGTACTGGTGGCGGTGATGGTAATCCCGCGTTGCTGCTCCTGCTCCATCCAGTCCATGGTCGCCTGACCATCGTGGACCTCGCCGAGACGGTGGATTTCACCGGTATAGTAGAGAATCCGTTCCGAGACCGTGGTCTTGCCGGCGTCGATATGGGAGATGATGCCGATATTACGTAGATTTTTCAAATCTGGCTGGGTCATGACGCGATCGGTTGCGGTAGAAGTCAGTCCGCATACCCTTTGCGAATGGAGTAGAGGCGCTCGAGATTGAGGCCGTTGAGTTCAAAGTATTCACGCTCCAGCTCTTCCACGTAGAAGCGATCGAGGCCGCTGTTGTCGAGGAAATCCTCACGCAACGAAGTGTCGCGATCGGCGATAACCTTCGGCAGCAGGTTGTGCAGGTAGACCGCCTCTTTCTTGATATTGACCACCACGTTGTGAAACAGGGGGAGTGGAATGTCACCGGTATGGAGCCCCTTATTGTACAGTTCGTCGGCGACTTCAACGAGCAGGGCCTCCTGCTCGGCCCGTGTATTGTACTTCGAATAGAAGTTGCGAATGCGCTCCTTGACATGGACCAACAGGATCGCATAGAGGCGCTCCTCCTTGTCGAGGATGAGCATCCGCGTCGCCAGGTCCTTGATGGTGAGACTGCCGTCTTCGATCTTCGACATCCCTTTTTCCAGGGCTACGACCTTTTTGCGGCCAAACTGGCCGAGGTATTTGTTGTCGAAAACCTTGCTGAAGAACAGACCCTTCCACAGCTTGCCGTCGAGCTCGTCGAACGCCCGCTTGTTCCCCAGCAGGCTGCGGATCTGTTCCTCGCCAAAATAGACATTTTCCATAAAGGCCAGCTGGTTGATCAGAGCGGCGGTATTATCGTAGCGATCGAAGTAGGTGATGATGTACGAGAAGTTCTCGAGCAGAGAGATATCTGCCCCCTGATGGATCTTTTCATCACAGGCTTTGCCGGTTTCGAGCAGGATATGCTCGAAGGTGTGGTCACGGTTTTCGCTCGCCTTACTCTTGGCGTGCAGCAGCAACCCCATGTCCTCCGGGGTGATACTGGCATCGATCTGCGCCTCGGTGAAGAAGATCCCCTCGAGAACCTGTCGGGCTTCGGCCAGGTAGTCCTGCTCATCCAGGTCGACGAGTTTGTCATGCTTGAGCATGGAGTCGAGGGCGTAAAACAGCGCCGACGGAATCTTGTTGCGGACCGAGAGGGTTTTGAGACGGGTAAGACGGGCGTTCTCCAGCTGGTTGATACTCCCCTTGAGGTTACATTCGATCAGGATATTCTTGTACTCATCGACAATGCGCCGATTGTCTGGGTGTTTGTACATGACATCGACCCGAATCCGCTCCTGCTGGTATTTGTCGATACCAAGTTGCTCAGCGAGGTCCCTGAGCTTGCCGAACTCTTCGTCGGGGATCGATTTGTTCCCCAGGTAAAGCGCGCGGAAGGTGTCGTGGTAGAGCTTGTGCTTTTTATTGATCAGCTTGATCAGGTAGAGAGAGCTGCGGTGACCAAGCAGTCCGTACATCTCGTCAAGCAGTTCGGTGTCGTCGCCAAGACCGACTTCGGTAGAACGTTTGAGCGTCTTGCCGAGCAGGCGAGCAATATTCTCCTGTTGCTCCTGCAAAGAACCGGACACTGACCCGGTAATGAAGAAAAAGTAGTTGACCGTGGCATTCCCTTCGAAAAAAACCTGTTCGTAACTCTGGAGGCCGGAGGTCTTGCTGGTGAACTGTAGCTGGTTGGCGTCTTCACCGTAGAAGGCACCGTAGAGGACCAGACGGTTGCGGACATCGACTTTGGCCAGATCGGAAATCGGCTGGTCGACTCCGAACATGTATTCGCAGATCGCCCCGCCGTTCCCTCGATGGCTGATATGGTCGGGATAGAGGACGAACTCGCTCCCCGGAGAAAAAAATCGCAGTGCATCACCGGCCTCTTCGAAGAAGTAGCGGCTGTAGGCATCACGGGCCGCAGCCATGGCGAAGTATTCGATCGTCTCGTTGAGGTGGCCATGCAGCCGGATTTCCTGGTGCGCCATGCGACTCGTTCCTCTTCTGATCAGACCGTCAACGGCAGGGCAATGGCCTGACCGTCGTAAGCAAATTCGATCCCCGCTGGCAATTGCCCGGCATGACGGGTACTGTCCACATCGTGGCTCAGGTGGGTCAAAAGGGTGCGCCGCGGGGCAATCCGGCGTGCCACTTCAATGGCCTGAGCGACACTCAAATGCGAGGTATGCGGCCGAAACCTCAGAGCATCGATGATCAGCAACTCCACCCCTTCGAGGAGTGACCAGGAGCCCTGCGGGATAGCGCTGCAGTCGGTCAGGTAAGCCAGCCCGCCAAGCCGGTAGCCAAGTGCGGACCCCGTCCCATGGTCAAGGGGGACCGGGACCACCTGAAGACCGAACAGCTCGAACGGTTGTTCGACAGTATGCAGCTGGAGCCGGGGACGGTATCCAGGCTCTGACTCGTCGGTAAAGATATAGGCGAATACCCGCTGGATGGCCTGCAGGGATTCCGCTGAAGCATAGACCGGAATCGCCTCGCCGCTGACCAGGCTGAACGTCCGCAGGTCATCGATACCATGGACATGGTCGGCATGGGTGTGGGTAAACAGCACCGCATCGACCCGATCGATCCCCTCGCGCAACGCCTGC
>PKTY01000028.1 GCA_002869725.1 Desulfuromonas sp.
ACCCGGTTGCTGCTGATGGTCCGGTTGGTGGTGCTGGCCGGTACCACCGGAGCAACGAAAGAGGTGCTTACTTCGTTGATGATACTGGCAATGATCTCGAGGAGCGCCTTGCGCAGCTGAGCACTATTGCTGGCCAGGTGAAACTGACCATTTCCATCTTTGGCGGCATTGGCAACCAGAGCGTCATAAGACTGGAAGGCCAGGACGGTGTGGGTTGTGATCTTGTTGTTGGCATCCAGGTAGCGCGCCACATCGTCGAGCCAGTGTGACCCTAAGCCATAAACACTTTCATCTGGGCGCCCGTCTCCATCCGCATCACCAATAAAGCTCATGTTCGGGCTACCATCACCATTGGAGAAACCGTTGGTGATCAGAATGATATGGTTCATGTCGCACGGGCTGTCAGCCGGGTCAATCTGGGTGTTGTTAGTAATCGGTGAATAGGTGGTGGCGTCCGCCTCTCCGGTTCGCCCCGCTCCGAAATAGTATCCGGCGTCATAAACCGACTCGGCCTGGGGACGCAGGGTATTACTTGCCAACGTGGAGGCTCCGTCTGTTGCCGCATCGTTAAAATCTCCGTCACCGTTTCTGTCTGGTCCGGGGATCGAATTGAAGAAGATGCAGTAAGGAACGCTTGCATTGGCTGCATCGGAACAATCTGGAGCAACGACCACGTCATAGGTGCCAGCAGGTACAGAACTCAACCCTTCGGAAAGATTGTCGACTCCAGCAATCAGATCGGCACCGGAATTGTTGCTGCCGTAGACCATGGCGCCGAAGTTGACAATTGTTGCCGTCGACCCAATCACATCTTCCAAAGTGGAATACATGACTTCTCGTTGGGTCATGGTGGTCACACCGACGGCCCCCCCACCTCCGCCGTCATTACAAGAGTCGCGATCATAGGAGGTACCGACACTCCAGTAACCGGTACTGGTCGCCCCGTCAGGGAGCGAGTACGTCCCGTTATCATTCGGCACGCCGACAAGTGTCCAATAGGATGAAGTATCGACTCCGGTCACAGGGTGGTCGGCTGTCGTCGAAACATGCGTTTGGAGTGCTTGATAATATTCGTCTCGAGTAACATTCACATCTCCATACGTTCTACAGGTTCCATTGGGTTTATATGCAATGCAACCGATGATGTTCCTGTTCACTGAAACCGTTACAATATCAGGTGCTGGGCATGTTCCCGTGTCGACAGTTCCAACATCTTCAGTATTTTTGAGATAGTTGAGGTAATTGCCAATTGCATAGACTTCCCCTTTAGGGCCAGCATCACATGCTCCCGCCCCATCCAGGTTGGGGAATTTCCCCGGCGGTGTTGCAGAAACATCCTCCCCGCCTCCGGAATAGCTGCCATAGTATTGGAAGAATTTGCGGATATAATCCGTACCATCCGGATCACAGGTCATTTCATTAAGATCAGCACCGGAAGAGTCCGCATCAGCAATGACAGTGAATGCAAAATCACCCTGATTGTCCTGCTTATAGATGTTATAGGGCATCCAGCATTCGCTGGCCGGACCATCTCCAATAGTGGCACAGTCCGCACCCGTCTTGCTCAACCCCACCGGGTAGACGACCGCCGAGTTGTATTCAGCTGTCGATACGGTCTGCAGGGTGGCCAAGCTGTTATCGATAATAAACATGATGTTCGGCCGGCCGATATCCTGCGGGAGTCCTTCGTAAATCGCAGCGTCACCCATGTACTGGTCGGGATAGGCAAAAGCGTTGCTCGTACTGATCAGCGAAAACAGCGCCAGAGTAAGTGTGAGCAATCTTTTCATGATTAATTACCTCCTGCAGCCGAAACACCCTGCTTGCCTGAAGCATAGGTAACCGGAACGTTGGTGACGGTTGGAAAGGCCTGAGCCAGTTGGGCGTCGATGAAATGGCGTTCGGTGATGGCAGTATTCGTGCTTCCAGCCTCGGCATAAACGTGAAAATAGCGATACACTTTGCCCGCCGAAGCCGTCGTATCGAACTGATCGGAGTTAGCTGGAGTGCCGCCGTATCCCTCGTAAGTCACCGATCCCACGAACAGGTCAGTGGGGCCTCCAGGGGTGACAAACACATCCTTATGGGTGGATACAGTGAGGTCAACAGTATCTCCGACACCAGTCAATGAACCATAGACGCTGGGAGAAAGTGCATACTCGACGGCCTGGTCGGCCACCCGAAAAATACTGCCGGAAACCTTTGCTTTACCGCTCAGTTTTATATCGCGGGTTGTCATATCCATAACAAATGCACCGAGAACACTGAGTAGCGCCAGGAATCCGATACAAAGGATCAGCGCCATACCACGCTGAGGATCTCTTTTCTTAAGACGATATTCAAAAAATAGCAACATAGACACCAGCCTTAATCATGAGTTGCGAGGTGCAACAACCGTACGCATAGTCCTTGTCTTGGCAGACCCGATCACATCGTCCGGGTTGGGAGTGGCGGCAACGCTCTCACCCTGCAGAATAATTTCAACCCGTTGCGGCCCTGACGGATTTTCAGTCACCGTGAAATTCAACCCGGTAACACCCTGTGCGATCGTCTGGATCGACTCACCTTGAACTTCCCGGATCAAATTATTGTCGGCATCCCTGCGGTAGATCACTGTTTTGATCGTGCTTGTAGGATCTGTGGCCCTCAAAAGAACATAGCCCGGCATGTCTGTCCCCGGCAAAAGATTTGCTTTCACTGGATCCGTTGTGCCGTCATTTCTTTTGATCGTCAGAATGCCCGTCGCGGTATCAACCGCAGTTACCTTAAAATTGTTATCGACCGCATCATTACCATCATCGTCGGCGATCGCTCCATTTAGAGGGTTTAAGAAGGCTACCAAATTCCCTGGACTGAAGTTTTGGGCTTGAGCAGCGGATGTCAATTGGAACTGATCCACTGTTGCGGTCATAAAACCACTTGCAGGGATATAGCCCATACGCCCCGCAACCGCCGAGCGAATCTTGATTTGCAGCTCCTCAGATTGCCAGATATACGGGGCTTCGACAGTTGCACTCCCCCGGTTGGGGCTGGGAGAGCCGGGAGCCACCGATTCAGGGTTGCCCACAATCCTGTTGTCTGAAACCAACACCAGGAACCCGCCGTTACGGATGTCTCGCGAAATGATTTCCAAAGCCAGGCGCATTCCGCCTTGAACAATCGAAAGGTCGGATTGGACAACCGTGGAACGCTTGGCAGGGATTATGACGCTCATGGCAGCCATCATAATCACTGAGAGAATGACCATAACCACCAGCAGTTCAACCAAAGTGAAGCCAGTCGGCAGGCCACGCTTATTCAAATGATTATTTCTCAGCATTGTAAACCTCTCAACCGCCTATGGACATGTGCCCCCATCGACCTGCTGACGATTCTTTGAAAATTACTGTGTCACAGTCGACGTTCCGTAACGGTCGACCGACTGAGACACCACTCGTACTGTCACCCGCGCAAAGCAGTTCCCATTGTCGAGGACATTGCGGAAACTTACCTGGAAACGGGAACCGTCCCCAAAGCTATCATTTGGATCGGCATTGCCATCATGGTCAAGTTGGTCACCGCGCATGGGATCAACAGGCCAGTCCGTAAAATCAGCCGTATCCGTATTGAAAACCGGACTGTAAGCCGCAAAGTTTGGATCGTCATCGTCATGAATGGCCATCACGTCTTCAATCAGGCTTTGTGCAACCAGCAATGCATTGGTCACCGCACCCGACTTGGAGTTGGCTTTCATTGCCGATATTTGCAGTTCAGCCAACCCGAGAAGCCCAACAGCTAGAATCACCATTGCGACCAGCAGTTCTGCCAGCGAAAAACCTGACTGTCGATTTTTGAGAGTTCGCATAAGAGTCTTCTCTCCAAGCACAAAAACCATTGTTTTGGTAATCAGCAATACTTATACCAACAAACCAGCAGCCCTACAACACGCTAACTGACTGAATTTACCTGTTATACGTCAGACCTAGCATAATCAGCGCAACCTGCAATGCAAAATTTGCGCAGACCAGTGACGGTGAAGTGGTCATTGAGGGCTGTAGCCCCTACAAGTCGTATTCCTTAATCTTATAGATCAATGACCTCAGACTGATTTCAAGAATCCTGGCTGCCTGGGTACGGTTGCCGCCGGTCACTTGTAACGCCCGAACAATATAGTCCTTTTCGAGGTCGACCATCGCCTTTTTCAGAGAGAGCTCCTCAGGGTTGGACGGCCGTTGCAGTCGCTTTCCCGAAAGAATCAGATCATCAGCGTCGATGAGATCCTCCCGGCACATCACCAGAGTCGTTTCAAGAACGTTGAGCAGTTCACGCACATTGCCCGGCCAGTGGTGACTTCCCAGCTTCTCTAACGCCTGGGTGGTCAACTGCGGGGCGGGCCGTTTGAAGCGGGCGGCCAGCAACGGGAGATATTTTTCGACAAGTAGTGCAACATCTTCCGGTCGTTTATGCAAGGGGGGAATCTCGATGGTAACCACCGCCAGACGGTAGTAGAGATCCTCACGAAACCTCCCGGCGGCGACTGCCTCGCGCAGGTCGCAAGCGGTTGCTGCCAAAACCCTGACGTCCACCGGGTGCGCCTTGCTCTCACCGACCGGCCTCACTTCATGTTCCTGGAGAACACGCAGTAGTTTGGGCTGCAGTTCCAGCGGTAAATCGCCAATCTCGTCGAGGAGCAGTGTTCCGCCGTCGGCGGCGCCGAACAACCCCTTGCGTGCGCGGTCGGCGCCGGTAAAGGCGCCGCGGGAGTGACCAAACAGCTCACTCTCCAAAAGACCTGAGGGAATGGCACTACAGTTGACTGCCAGGAAGGGTCCATTGTGGCGTGTACTCTCCGCGTGCAGGGCCCTGGCCACAAGTTCCTTGCCGGTGCCGGTTTCACCGGTAATCAACACCGGCGCCGAGGAATGGGCTGCCTTGACGAGATCAGCAAGAACAGCTGTCATCACAGGGTTGCCTGTAACGATGGCTGCAATACCCTGGGGACGAACCGAACGCTTGGCCGCATGTTTCAGCCGCGAGTTCTCCTGCCGCAGTTGAAGCCTCTCCTCAGCCTTGCGCAGGGTCAGAACGATCTCATCGGGACGAAACGGCTTGGCAATGTAGTCGTAAGCCCCCTGCTTCATGCAGCCGAGAGCCGTGTCGAGGGTTCCGTAGGCACTCATCATGATCACCGTGCCGGCCAACTGTGCTGTCTCTTTCTCAACGAGGAAAGTCGGCCCATCCATCTCCGGCATACGGATATCGCACAGAATCAGGGGATAATGCCCCAGATGCAGACGCTCAAGGCCCTGTCGACCATGTTCGGCTTCGTCAACCTGATACCCTTCCCGCTCCAGCACTGTTTTCAGCATATGGCGCATCGACGGTTCATCATCGATCACCAGAATCTGTCTTTGGTTTTCGGGCATAAATCCTCTTCTTTACCCTCCCCCTTCCATCAAGCGAGGGGAACCACTAAACGTCTCGTGTCTCAGAATGAGCGGTGCCAACCAGAGGCAGACAGACACTAAAGATCGTTCCGCTCGTACCTGAACGAACTTCAATCCTACCCCCTGCTGCGTCGATGATCCTCTGACAGACCGCCAGACCCAACCCGCGCCCCTTTCCAGGGTCCTTGGTGGTATAAAACGGCTCGAAAATCTTTCCGACCTGTGCTGCGGTGATACCGGGGCCCTCGTCGTTGATCAAAACAGCAAACCGATCACCATTAATTTCCGTTGCCAAATGCACTGTTCCAGTCCCATCCATGGCATCACGAGCATTGAGCAGCAGGTTGACCCAGACCTGTTGCAGACGGTGGGAATCGAGTAGGACCTGTGCAGTGACCTGACCACAGCGATCATCAACGACAACCCCATCGAACATTCCCTGGTGCTGCAGCATAGTGACCGTCTCACGCAGTACCGCGACCGGATCGACAGGCACGGCCTCGCCACTACCTGGAGCCGCATAGTCGAGGAGCTCTCGGATTAGCTTATCGATCCGCCCGGTTTCAGTCTGGCATCTCTCAATCAGATCCTTTTGTAAACAATCCCGCTGGTCAGCTTCCAGCAGACCGAGGTAACCGACCAGGGCAGCTAGGGGGTTGCCGATTTCATGGGCCATTCCGGCAGCCAGGTGACCGACCGTCGCCATTTTTTCAGAACGGACCAGCTGGTCACGGGCCTGTTCAAGAGACAGGTTGGCCGATTCAAGGGAACAGATATGGGTCTCAGTTTCCGTGCGACTCTTTTGTAAGGCGTCAATCATTTGGTTATAGCTATTTGATAGGTCGACAATTTCCACAGGGCCGTCCGCAGCAGCGAGGGGGACCAGGCTGCCAGCCGCCACTTCAGCCGTTGCCTGCTGCAATCGACGGATCGGTTGAACCAGGTTTCGATGAAGCAGGTAGATCCCGAACAAACAAAGGACCAGACCGTAGGCCACCACATAGATCAAGATCAGACGTTGAGCACGGTGGATCCGTTCGACCAGAGATTGCAGGGAAAACCTCAGTTGCAACAGGGAACCGATGCTGTCGTCACTGTCGGCAGCAATGCTCAGGTCAACATAACTGACCTTCTTTGCCTGCCAGGGCAGTAGGCGTGATGAGTAGTTGAGAACTTCTGAGGGCTCATTATAGACAGTGACAACAGGAGAGATTTCGAATGGGGGTAAATCGGCAACCATCATGCTCGCCAACACCTGTTGCCGGCTATCCAACAGCCGCCAACCGAGCAGGTCAGACTGCTTCTGTAACATTGCAACCACAGTGGATATAGAGGCGTAGGAATCGACGTCTCTCGCCACCGCGTCCTGCGCCAGAACTGTTGTTTGTTGCAGCAGGGTGACAACCAGAGCGGCCGTGGCACGGGCATGCTGCAGACGTTGTTCGAGAAGCTCCTGTTCGGTCAGCTTGACCAGCAAAAAACCGGCAAACATAAGAGCCGCACCCAGCAACAGGCAGATACTGACCGCAATTTCAGTGCGTAAACCGGTGCGCATGGGAATGCCGGGGGCGAAAGTGAGCGAATCAAGACAACATCCGACATGTTAACGCAAAGCGCAATGGAGGGGAAGAATGACGTTGATATCATTTTTTTGAGACAGGGATTCAGGCTCATTTCTCTAAAAAAGAAACTGGCACGGTTGGCTTTCCCCCTTGCTATGCTGGAAACTGACGATTAGAATGCTGTTTCATTTGACTACCTTGGAGAACCTATGGCGCTGATTGTTGACATACTGAAAAAGAGCTGCATCGAGTTTGGTGATAAAGCAGCCTTCCGGGTCAAGGTTGCCGGCAGTTGGGTCGAACACAGTTACCGTGACCTCTGGTTGGCATCTGACCGGATAGCGACTGCCATCGAACGGTTTGGTCTCGAACCTGGAGATCGTTGCGCTATTCTCGCTCCGTCCTCTCCCGACTGGGTCAAATGTTACCTTGGAGTTCTAAAAGCCAACGGGATTGTTGTCCCTATTGACAAAGAACTCAAACAAGGCGAGCTGAAACATATCCTGGCCAACGCCGAAGCCAAAATACTCTTTACTGAGCATAGTTTTCTTGATGTCATTGAAGAGATCAGAGAAGACCTGCCGTTTCTGGAAAAGATTGTACTTCTCAATCAGTCTGTCAGCGCAACAGACCACCCCTCCTCTCTCCGAGCAGAGGGAATCCTGACCACGCTGTTTGCGGAATGGCAACGGTTGATTCGTCATTACCGAATCAGCGATCAAGACGCCACTCACCTTGAATCTCTTGCTGTGAGTGTCCAGTCGCTGCTGTTCCCGGAGCTGTCACAACGCGCCAGCAACGACGGCCACAAGCTTCTCAAACGCTTGCGCAACGCTGTTGCCAGCAATCTGCCAAAAACAGCTCCCCTTGAGAGCTTCATGGCTGAGGGTGAGCCCCCCAAACTGCAGCGCAAAGCCGATGATCCCGCCGTGATTCTCTACACATCGGGAACAACCGGCCGCTCAAAAGGGGCCATGCTCAGCCATCGCAACATCGTCAGCAACATTCAGACCTGTGTCGAATTGTTTCAGCTCAACCACACCATACGCACACTCTCCTTTTTGCCAATCAACCATGTCTTCGAGCAGGTCGGTGGGATCCTGCTGCCACTCTCCATCGGCGGAACCATCAGTTTTGCCGAGAGTCTTAAGAAACTTGCCGGCAACCTGTCCGAAGTCAGACCGAACTTCCTGCTCGGGGTACCAGCCGTTTTCCGCCTGCTGCTTGATCGTATGACCAAAAAGATCGAGAGCCAACCACTCTCCAAGGCTCTCTTCTCTCTCCCTCTGACCCGACCTCTGGTCACCAGCAAGGTTCGCCAGGCGTTCGGCGGGAATCCGATCTTCGTAAGCGGCGGAGCGGCTCTTGACCCGAAGGTGGCAAATGGATTGACGGCTTTAGGGATCGATATTTTCCAGGGATACGGTATCACTGAAACCTCACCGGTTATCTCCGCAGAAAGTCCCGAATCTCGACGGATTGGTACTACCGGCAAGCCGATTGAGGGAGTGGAAGTCCGTATTCACGAGCCGAACAGCGAAGGGATTGGTGAAATCTGGGTCAAGGGTCCGAATGTGATGCTCGGTTATTTCAATAACCCGGAGGCGACTAGGGAAGTACTGACCGACGGCTGGTATCACACCGGGGATCTGGGAAGAATCGATGACGACGGGATGTTATCGATCTGCGGGCGGGTCAAAAACCTGATCGTGACGGCCAACGGCAAAAATGTCTACCCGGAAGAGGTCGAAAACGAACTGCTCAACAGCCCTTATATTTCAGAGGTCATGGTCTATGGACACAAGGTCGACGTTGCCTCGGAAGAGGTCTAAGAAATGATCTACCCTGACTTCGAAGCGATCGACAACTACTCCAAGGAGCAAAACCTGCCCTCCCTGACCGTTCAGCAGACCGAAGGACTGATCCGTAAAGAAGTTCTGGAGTACGGCAAAAACCTCGCCGACTACAAGAGGGTACGCCGCTTTAACCTGCGCGAAGACGAGTTTCCAAAAACGACCACCCGCAAAATCAAGCGCTTCGTGGTCGAAGCGGATATCAAAGCCGAGGGCTAACGGGATAACCGTCTATTTTTTAGACGTTCGCATTGATCTATCAATTCATTGAGTCTTTACACGAAAAAATCACTCATCGCTTTCGCAAAAGCCGATGGCGTCATGGGGACACGCCGGGATACATAGGCCATCAAGATCACACTTGGTGTGATCGACAACAGCCTTGCCGTTGACCCGCTTGAGAGCCCCATGGGGGCAGACTTTCAGACACTCTCCCGAGCCCTGACATTTAACCGAATTAACTACGATTTTCATAAAAACCTCACTTCTGTCAGCGCTTTTGAGTATGCAGCATGATCGCTTTCTGGGCCGACACGTCAATCTCGAGGAAACTCAGTCCGACCCCCTGAGGGTAATGCGGCTTCATCGGATTGGGGCGGCGATTGAGCCACTTGACCTCGGCCCGGCATCTGATCGAGGTCGACCTGGCATCAGGCAGTTTGAATGAGAGGTCGAAAAAAGTCCCGACCGGGATTTCCTCCTTAGTCTCCAGAAACATTCCGCCACCACTGATATCGAGACATTTGCCGGTAATTTGCTGTCCGTCAAAATCGATTCTCAGGTTGAAGAAGCAGGGGTGACGGTGTTCGCGAATACTACTCAGAAATTGCCGGCCGACCTGTAGAAATTTGAGACGATCGAGCGGTTTGGCAAGAACCTCATCACAACCAGCCTGACGGGCTTTGGCCATCTGCTCGNCTGCCAGTCGCTCTGCTCCTGATCACAGATCATCACAATCGGAATATGCCTGGTGGCGGCATCGGCCTTGATCCGCCGGCAACAACCGATTCCACCGTCAGGCAGGATATTATACGCCAGGTAGATCAGGTCGGGTTGTATCTGCTGAGCCACCTGTAGTGCTGCCTCAACCGTATCAGCCTCAAGGACCTCGGCTGGAGTTTTCTGCAGGAATTTGGCTTCAATGGTGCGGAAAAATCGCGAGTCATCAGCAAGCAAAATCCTTAAAGGTTTAGACATCTCCCCCTCACAATCATCATTTATTGGTCAACTTAGAGTTCATGGAAACTCCAAGCTGGTTCCGACACTGGCAAAAAAGACCTTGTTTGGATAACGAGCATAGAGCTCGGCAGCGCGCATCTGGCCGGTACAATGGGACAGACCCAGTCGATCAAAAGGGAGCCGATCGAGATAGTCAAGAGTCGCGGCAAACTGTTCGTCACTGGCCGGTCCGAGATGAGTGCCACCGATCAGCATGTGGATCGGTTGACCGGCGAACGCTTCGCGCAAAAAGTCGACAGTGTTCATCAACCCGGCATGAGCACACCCGAAAACAATGGCCAGACCGCGTGACGTTGTTATGGCCAGAGCCATATCATCATCGAACGGGTCGGGACAATATTCACCCGCCACAGCGTCTTCAACAACCAGGTGCGGGTCGCCAGCTTCCTGAGAATGTTTCCTCGGCAGCGGACCGCTCACGGTCAACTGAGGCGAAACCTCGCTTAAACCATCGACCAGAACCAGCTTCGCTCCAAGAGTTTCAAGCGCTGAACGTTGCCACGGAAGGCCGATTTCACGGCGTTCATGAACCCCTTGCCAGAACCTTCGCCGGAATGCTCCGGCATGCAGGTAGACCGGCCGGGGACCTATATGTGCCAGCAGCGGCTTCAGGCCACCGGTGTGATCTCGGTGCCCATGGCTGAGAATAACCCCATCGATCCGGTGGGGATCATGACCGAGCACCTGCAGGTTGTGAAGCAGGGTCGAACCGTTGCCGGCATCGAACAGCCAGCAACCATTCTGCGTTTCGATCAGGCAGGAAAAGCCATGCTCTCCAAGCGCCGCGATCGGCCGCCCGACACTGTTTTCACAGACCACACTGAGTCTTATGGCCATCGGCTAAGATCCAAGTCAGACCCAAAAGCCTGAGTTCCCGCTGTTACTGTCACATCTTTGGTGCTATAGTCCCCCAAAATAAAGACTTGGAGTGGCTTAAGCCAATGACTGACAATACTCTAGCACCAATCGAACTGACGGGCAAACAGAGCCGCTTCCTGCGGGGGCTTGGTCACAAACTGAAACCAGTGGTCATGATCGGCCGTCAGGAGATCACTGAACCCGTTATCAACTCAATCGAAGAAGCTCTGGTTGCTCATGAGCTGATCAAGGTCAAACTCCAGGAAGGCTGTCTGCTTGATCGCCGTGAAGTCGCTGCCGATCTTGCCAAAGCGACCGGTGCGGCAATCGCTCAGATCCTCGGTAAAACCATTCTGCTCTACCGGCCGACGGAAGATGCCCTGATCAAACTCCCCTGATCCGAAAATCAGACCCGTTCGTAAGGCTCGAACAGACGTTTGTACTCATCGAGGGCATAGCGGTCGGTCATGCCGGCGATGTAGTCGCAGATCACCCTCTCCTGGCCATGGCGAGAGAACTTTTCCTGGTAACTTTGCGGCAGCAATGACGGGTTCTCCTGAAAACCCTCGAACAGCATGGTCAGAAAGCGTTCTGCTTTGACCCGCATCCTTTCGACCTTGTAATGACGGTAGAGCCGATGCCAGAGGAATTCCTTCAGCTGGCGGTTCAAGGCAGCAGTCTCTGCGCTGAAACCGACCAGGTTTCTTCCGGCTTCACGCACGGCCACCAGGTCTGAAATCCCCGCCTGCTCCAGACTCAACCGGGTCTGGTTGACCAGGTCCATGATCAGGTAGCCGATCAGGTGGCTGATCGTCTGATAAATCTGCCGTTCCTCATCAAGAGCCGGAAACTTTTGCTGAACTTGATGACTGATCCGGCACCACAACTCGACCTTGTCCAGCTCAGGGGGTCTCAGATAACCGGCCTTGAGGCCGTCATCGATATCGTGGTTGTTGTAAGCAATCTCGTCGGCCAGGTCGATGATCTGGGCTTCAAGGGTCGGGCGCTGGTCCGGACAATACTCCTCGAGT
>PKTY01000016.1 GCA_002869725.1 Desulfuromonas sp.
CCGCCCCCCTGCTCCCGAAGCAGGTGCGCTACCAGGCTGCGCTACGCCCCGACGTATTTTGGCTTGCTGATGCAGCGGGATATTTAACACAAAAGCCCGTAGCGAGCAAGCAGTTTTCCTACATCCTCTCGAGTGTCTCGATGCCCAGCAAATCCAAACCCTGGTGCAGAACCTTGGCCGTTAACTGGGAGAGCATCAGCCGGCTGTGGCGAATGGCGGGGTCTTCGCAGGTAAGTACCGGGCAGTTTTTGTAGAAGCTCGAAAAGATTCCCGACAGATCGTAGAGGTATCCGCACAGATAGTGGGGGTAGCCACGCTCGGCGACGCGCCCGAGAACCTCGCCGAACTGGACTAGCTTACCGGCGAGATCGAATTCGACCTCTTCATTGAGCAGCACATTCCCTGTTAAGACCTGATTGTCAAGCCCCCCTTTGCGGAAAATGCTGGCCACCCGGGTGTAGGCATAAAGCAGGTAAGGGGCCGTGTCTCCCTCGAAGCTGATCATGTGATCGAAGCTGAAAAGGTAGTCGCTGCTGCGATTTTTCGAGAGGTCGGCATATTTGACGGAAGCAATGCCGACGACCCGGCCTATTTTGGCCAATTCCTCTTCGGGAAGCTCAGGATTCTTGGCGCGAACCAGCTGTCCGGCCCGCTGCTCGGCCTCGTCAAGCAGATCGGCCAGCTTGACCGTACCGCCGCTGCGAGTTTTGAACGGTTTGCCATCCTCGCCCATGACCGTTCCGAAACCCATATGTTCGAGGCTGGTGGCCTCTGTAGCGAAACCGGCCTTGCGGGCCACCGCGAACAACTGCTGGAAGTGCAGAGACTGGCGGACATCGACGAAGTAAAGGATGCGTTCGGCATTGAGAACGCGCTTACGGTAACGGATTGCCGCCAGGTCGGTGGTTGCGTAGAGGTAGCCGCCATCCTTCTTCTGGACGATCATCGGCAGCGGAGCATCATCCTGCCCCTTAAATTCATCGAGAAATACGCACTTCGCTTCCTGGTCGACAGTCAGCAGTCCGGCTTCCTCGAGGTCAGCGACAACCTGCGGCAGTTCGTCGTTGTAGAAGCTTTCGCCGACAACATCGTCCCGCTCGAGCAACACGTTGAGACGGTCGTAGACCTGTTGGCAATGACTCAGTGAAATTTCGAGGAACTCCTGCCACAGTTTCCGGCAGTAGCTGTCCCCCGACTGCAGTTCGACCACCAGCTGGCGAGCGCGGTCGGCAAACGGCTCCGAACTGTCGAAACGCTCTTTGGCCTGACGGTAAAAACCCTCCAGGTCGGAAAGCTGCATCTTCGGCGACTTGCCACCTTGACGGACTTCTTCCATATGCGCCAGCAGCATACCGAACTGGGTCCCCCAGTCGCCGACATGATTCTGGCGAACCACCTGGTGGCCAAGAAAACTCAGCGTTCTAGCCATAGCGTCGCCGATGATGGTCGAGCGCAGATGGCCGACGTGCATCTCCTTGGCCAGGTTAGGTGAGGAATAATCGACCACAACCCTCTGAGGTGACTCAGCCAGGGGGACACCGAGGCGGGGGTCGGCGAGGGACCTCTCGACCTGACTGGCCAGCCAAAGAGGGTCGAGAAAGACGTTGATGAACCCCGGACCGGCAATCTCCGCCTTACGGATCAGAGCCGACTTCGGCAGCCGGGCGATGATGTTTTCCGCAAGCAGGCGCGGGCTGGTACGGGCAGGCTTGGCCAGGACCATGGCCAGGTTGGTTGCCAGATCACCATGGGCCTTGTCCTTGGGGTGGTCGATCTGGAAGCGCGGCTGCAGGTCGGCGGGGATCGTGCCGTCCTGTTTAAGAAGATCGATGGTCTGATCAAGGAGAGTTTGAAGGAAAGCTTTCACGATGTACAACAACCTCCCGATTGCATGGGATTGTTCAGCAGGCTTTAAACAACACAGGAGCGATGAACATCACCACTCCAGCTCAAAAGGTTACAGCCAACCCCGACTTTGAAAATAGCGCTTGATACGGTCGACAGCCTGATCAAGATTCTCCAGGGAATTGGCATAGGAGAAGCGTAGAAAGCCCTCCGCTCCGGGACCGAAATCGATTCCGGGCGTCAGGGCCACGCCGGTTTCTTCGAGGATCTCTTTAGCCAGCCCCAGCGAATCCATACTGATATGGCGAGCGTCAGCCAGCACGTAGAAGGCTCCGGACGGACGCGCATGAACCTTGAGACCAAGGGCCTCGAGATGGGGAATCAGGTGCCGACGACGACGGTCGTACTCGGTGCGCATGGCAGCAACATGGGGTGCACACTGTTTGAGAGCCGCCACCCCGGCCAACTGCACGAAACTGTTGGCGCTGATCACCACGTTCTGGTGAAAGGTCTGTAAAGCACGCATGGCCGATTTGGGGGCGATCAGATAGCCGAGCCTCCAGCCGGTCATGGCATAAGCCTTGGAGAAACCACCGAGCACGAAGGCCCGGTCGGTGAACTCAAGAATGCTGTGTTCTTCCCCTTCATAGGTCAGGCCGTGATAAATCTCATCGGAGACCAGGGGGATCGGCAATTCGGCCAGGGATTGCAACTGTTCGCGGTCAAGGACGGCCCCGGTCGGGTTGGCCGGCGAGTTGATCAGCAGGGCGCGGCTGCGGGTGGACAGCAGCGCGGAAACATTTTCGGCCCGAGGCTGAAAGCCCTGCTCCGGGCTGGTCGACAAAAAGACCGGATGTCCCCCCACAAAACGGACAAAGTTCGGGTAACAGGCATACCCGGGGTCGGTGAGGATGACTTCATCGCCGGGATCGCAGAGTGCGGCAAACAGCAGCAGCATCAGTGGGCTGGTGCCGGAGGAAACGATGATCTGATCCGGAGAGACGTCTACTCCGTAGCGCTGCTGGTAATGGCTGGCCAAAGCCTCGCGCAGCTCGATGCGCCCCAGAGAATGGGTGTAGCGGGTCTCGCCACCGAGCATCGCCTGCCGGGCGGCCTCGACAATCGGTTCAGGGGTCGGAAAATCGGGCTCGCCGATACTGAGATAGATGATGCTTCGCCCTTGGCGTTCCAGCTCCCTGGCCCGTTCCATGATCTCCATGGCGAGGAACGGAGAAATTTCACCGACCCGCTGGGCGAGGTTGATTTCAGTCGAATCAGGCAAGTCGACTCCTATTGAGAGGCCTTATCCTGCACCCATTCACCGGCACTTTCGACATCCTTGCCAAACCCTTTCATGGTTTCACAGCCGGCCAGGGACAAGGCCAGAACCAGCAGCAGCGGTAACAGCAGAATTCTGTTCATCACCAATTGCTCCAGAAATAGCTGATGATTACTCAGAGAGAGGAGATGGACGGTGCTTGCGCAGACGATCTTCCCGCCACATGTCGATAATCAGCAGGGTCACTCCGATAGTGATTGCCGAGTCGGCGACATTGAAGGCCGGCCAGTGATAGCGACCCCAGAAAACATCGAGAAAATCGATAACTTCACCGAACCGGACCCGGTCGATCAGATTGCCAAGCGCCCCGGAAAAGACCAGGGACAGCGCGTACAAAGCAACTCGTTGACGCTCTTGGAGATGTCTGAGGTACCAGAGAATCGCCAACAGGGCGATGATCGAAACCGAGATAAAAAATGGGATGCGCACCGCACTGTCGGCGAAAATACCGAAGGCCGCACCCTTGTTGCGCACATAGGTCAGGTGAAACAGGCCAGGGATCACCGGCACCGATTCGTGCAAGCGGAAGCTGGCATCGATCAGCCATTTGGTCAGCTGATCGAGAGGAAGAATGATCAGGTTGACAACCGCCAGAGTCTGAAAACGGGACATGATCTCGGAGTACCGGTTAGCCCTGGCTGTCAGGCCAGCGCCTCCAGACAGCGGTGGCAGATCTCCGGCTGTGAGGGGTCGCTACCGACGCTGGTCGCGTAGTTCCAGCAGCGGCCGCACTTGGTGCCGTCTGCCTTGCCGACCACTATCCTCAGCTCAGTGAAGGCCTCCCCGGCCACACCGTCTGCGAGGTCATCGACCAGTTCGACCTGGGAGACGATAAACAGGGCAGCAAGTTTGTCGGACTGTTGGTCGAGCAGTTGACGCAGCTCCCCGGAGGGGGCGCAGAGTACGACCCTGGCATCGAGGGAGTGGCCGATCTGCTTGGCATTGCGCGCCGTCTCCAGCGCCTTGGCCACATCGCTGCGCAGGTCGAGCAAACGTTGGTATTTCGCCTCGAGAGCCGGATCGATCAGGCTGGCTTCGAAGCCAGGGAAGCTGGCCAGATGGACGCTCGCCTCACGCTCGCCAGGCAGGTAGCTCCAAATCTCCTCGGCGGTGAAGGAGAGAACCGGCGCCACCAGACGAGTCAGAGCATCGAGGATCCGATAGATGGCCGTCTGGGCACTGCGCCGCTCGCCGCTGTCGGCTTTGGCTGTGTAGAGCCGATCCTTGAGGACATCGAGGTAGAAGGCACTCATGTCGACCGCGCAGAAGTTGTGTACCGCGTGGTAGAGGACATGGAACTCATAGGTATCGTAGGACTTGCTCACCCGCTTAACAAGATTCTCCAAGCGTGACAGGGCCCAGCGATCAATCTCGAGCAGGTCGGCGTCCGCGACACTGTCCGTGGCCGGATCGAAATCGTCGATGTTACCGAGGATATAGCGGGCGGTGTTGCGAATCCGCCGATAGGCCTCGGAGACCTGCTTGAGGATGGCATCGCCGACCCGGGTATCGTTGCGGTAGTACTGGGTGGCAACCCACAGACGCAAAATCTCGGCGCCGTACTGCTTGATCACCTTCTCGGGAGCGACAACGTTGCCGACCGATTTCGACATCGGGCGCCCCTTCTCGTCGAGTACAAAACCATGGGTCAGCACCGCCTTGTAAGGGGCAACATCGCGGGTACCGACCGCTGCCAGCAGACTGGAATGGAACCAGCCGCGATGCTGGTCGCTCCCTTCCAGGTAGAGATCGGCCGGGCTGGAAAGCTGCGGGTTCTGTTCGACCACTGCGGCGTGAGAGACCCCGGAGTCGAACCAGACATCGAGGATGTCCATCTCCTTGCGGAAGCCACTGTGGCCACAGGTTGGGCAGCAGGTGCCGGACGGCAGCAGTTCCGCAGCCTCCTTCTGGTACCAGAGGTCGCTGCCGACGCCCTCGAACAGGTCGGCGACATGATGCATCAGTTTGCCGTCGGCCAGTGCCTCATCGCACTTGTTGCAATAGAAGACAGTGATCGGCACCCCCCAGCTACGCTGGCGGCTGATGCACCAGTCGGGGCGGTTCTCGATCATGTTGTAGATCCGTTCACGCCCCCAGTGGGGGATCCATTGCACATCATTGATATGCTNCTTGCCCCGCAGGTCATTGGCCTCCATGGCGATGAACCACTGTTCGGTGGCGCGAAAGATAATCGGCTTTTTGCATCGCCAGCAGTGAGGATAACTGTGGCTGACCTTCCCCTCTTCGAGCAGGGCTCCGACTTCACGCAGTTTGGCGGTGACCTTCGGGTTGACTTGCGGGACCTTCTCGCCAGCGAACAGCTCCAGGTCGTCGCGATAGTGGCCATGATCATCGACCGGGTTATAAATCTCCAGGCCGTATTTGAGGCCGGTCAGGTAGTCGTCCTGGCCGTGACCGGGTGCGGTGTGAACGCAGCCGGTGCCGGCCTCGAGGGTCACGTAATCGCCGAGTACGATCAGTGAAGGACGTTGGTAGAGAGGATGACGGCAGTGGCGTTTTTCAAAAATCTCCGCCTGGAAGCGACCGAGGAGCTGATAATCGTCGACCTTGAGGGCTGACATCACCTGGGAGACCAGCCCTTCAGCGATGATCAACACCTCACCGGCGACCTCGACAGCCGCATAGGGGAGTTCGGGGTGCAGGCAGACGGCGAGGTTTGCAGGGATGGTCCAGGGGGTGGTGGTCCAGATCACGAAGGAGATCGGTCGACCGCCGAGGTCGACAAATCCGCTTGGCAGCTCGTCATCATAGGGAAACTTGACGAAAATAGACGGCGAGGTGTGATCGGCGTACTCAACCTCGGCCTCGGCCAGGGCGGTCACGCAGGAAGAACACCAGTGCACCGGCTTTTTCCCCTTATAGAGACCGCCGCGTTCGGCAAAGCGCGCCAGTTCACGCGCTGTGGCCGCCTCGTAATCAGTGGTCATGGTCAGGTAGGGGTGCTGCCAGTCGCCGAAAATTCCGAGGCGACGGAACTCCTCGCTCTGAATAACGACCCACTCCATCGCGTAATTGCGGCATTCACGGCGCACCTCGACCTTGCTCATCTGGCGTTTTCGTTCGCCAAGCTGCTGGTCGACCTTGAGCTCGATGGGAAGCCCGTGACAATCCCACCCCGGAACATACGGGGCATAATACCCCTGCATGCGCTTGCTCTTAACGACAATGTCCTTGAGAATCTTATTGAGGGCATGGCCGATGTGAATATGGCCGTTGGCATAGGGCGGCCCGTCATGCAGAGTGAAGTTCGGCTTGCCGGGCTGCGGCTCGCTGACTTTACGATCGAGTTCGAGTTTTTCCCAGCGGGCCAGAATCTCCGGTTCACGCTGTGGCAGATTGCCACGCATCGGGAAATCGGTGACCGGTAGATTAAGGGTGTCTTTATAGTCCATGGTCTTCAGCTCCACAACCCCCATTTCGGGGAGATTTCGAACCTCACAAACTATCAAACAGACTGAACAAGTCAAGGGAAAACGATGACTTTGCCCAGTACAGCTTGATGTCTGACCAGAGTTGGTTCACGGAGAAACAGGTTCAGGATGGGCGAACAGGACGGCTGAGCATCAGGTAGCCGATGATCCCGGCCAGTAGCGAAGCGCCGAAAATTCCGAGCTTGGCATCTGCGACCAGTTCAGCCTGGGGATAGGCCAGGTTGGTAATGAACATCGACATGGTAAAACCGATTCCGGCGAGGATGCCGATGCCAAAAATTTCGCTCCATCTGGCCCCTTCAGGGAGATGAGCCAGCCCGACTTTCACCGCCAGCCAAGCCGCCAGGGTAATTCCGACCGGCTTGCCGACCAGCAGGCCAAGGACAACCCCGATCGTGACCGGACTGCCCAAGGCGGTCAGCAGTTCAGAAAAGTTCATACTGATCCCGGCGTTGGCCAGGGCGAAGACTGGCATCACCCCGAAAATCACCCAGCGGTTCATTTCATGTTCCATGCGCTGCAAGGGGCTCAAGGCATCGTGGGTGACATGTTCGAGGGCCAGCAGAGCGCCCATCTTCTCCTGCTTGTGAAAGGGTCCGGAGGCAGTCCCCATCTCGCGAATCGTACGGATCAGCCCCTCGGCCTTGCCGATAAACTGTTCGTGGCTGAAGCGTGGCCGCACCGGAATGGTGGCACCAATCAGCACTCCGGCCACCGAAGCGTGAATTCCCGATTTGAGCAGGGCAATCCACAGACCCAGCCCGACCAGCGCATAAAAATTGGGGGTTTGAAGGCCGGAGCGGTTACCGATCACCAGCAGTGCCAGGAAGATGGCGCCGATGGCCAGGGCCAACAGATTCAGGTCGCTGGTATAGAAGATGGCGATGACCAGAACGGCACCGAGGTCGTCAACGATCGCCAGAGCGGTCAGAAAGATAGCCAGAGAGCGGGAGATGCGGTTGCCGAGTAAAGCGATGACGCCCAGGGCGAAAGCAATGTCGGTGGCCATGGGAATTCCCCAGCCGCGCCCCTCCATCCCCCCGGGATTGAACAGAAAAAAGATCACGGCGGGCAGTAGCATGCCGCCGATGGCCCCGGCAATCGGCAGGGCCGCCTTGTGCGGACTGGCCAGTTCGCCGGCAAGAAATTCCCGTTTTATCTCCAGGCCAACCACGAAAAAGAAGACCGCCATCAACCCATCGTTGATCCAGTGATGCAACGATTTGCTCAAGCCGAAACCGCTCGACCCGAGAGTGAACTCGATCTCCCAGAAATGGAAATAGGTTGAACTGAAGGGGGAGTTGGCCAGAGCTATGGCCAGCAGGGTGACCGCCAGCAGAACAATACCGCCGGCTGCCTGGCGTTTGAAAAAGTCCTCGAAAGGGCGCATCAATCGGGCGAGTTGCAGTGGCATGACAGACACATCCTGATCAAAAATTAATTGTTCCAGTTAGTTAGAGCCCCTTGAGTCCAGGCTCACACTCTGGCGACTATTGGGAGACAGCCATTGCTGCGGGACATTGCGCCGAAAGGCTAACACAGAAAGTGGCACCACCGCCGGGAGTCTCCTCAACCCAGGCATTCCCCTGGCAGCGCAGGGCAATCTTGCGGACGATCGCCAGCCCGACCCCTGTTCCCCGCTTTTGACCGGCAGTCTGCCCACGGAAGAAAATCTCAAAGATCGACTTCCGTTCCTCAGCGGAAACTCCGGGGCCATGATCTCTTACGTAATAGATGTTCAACTCCCCTTCCAGTCGACACCCGATTTCAATGGGCCCAGACTTCGGGTCGGTATAGAGGCAGGCGTTGCGGATCAGGTTGACCAAAACCTGATAGGCCAGACTTTCCGGTATCCATGTCTCTGGCAGATCGGAGACTTCAAGCCGATGGCTGCCGAGCAGGCCTGCACCGCGCAGTTCGGTCTCCACTTCCTCAACCAGCTTGCCCAATGCAACCATTCGCCCCGAGGGTTCCACATAACCGACCTGAGCCAAATCGAGGAGGTCGTCGAGCAGGGCGATAGCCCGCTCGCTCTGCCGCTCGACTTCGCCGAGAATTTGAAGAATCTGGTTGTCGAGAACCTCTCCATACTGTTCACCTAGATAATCCATGTAGGTGACCACCGGGGAGAGGATACCGCGCAAGTCATGAGAGATGGTGTGGGCAAAGGCATCGAGTTCGCGATTGGCTTCGCGCAGGTTCTCCTCTGCGGCTTTGCGCTCGGTAATGTCCCGACAGACAGCCAGTTTATGAATTAAACCGTCGTCACTCTGAAGTGGAGAATGAAGGATCTCGTAGATGCGTCGCTGCGGGCCGAAACTCCGTTCATCACGAACCGTGAGGTTTGTCCGTATCCGTTCCATGGGGCACCAGGGACAGACCGCCTCAAAACCGTAGAGTTCGGCATGGCACAATCCGCCAAGGATGTCGCCGAACTGGTCGCGCATGGCACGGTTGACGAAACTGAGGCGGAAATCTTGTGTCGAGATGTAGGCCAGGTCGTCCATGGCATCGAGAACGGTCCGGAAACGCGCCTCGCTCCTCGCCAGTTCCCAGGTCCGTTCCTCGATACGGTTTTCCAGGTCGGCGGCGTGTTGCCGCAGCGACTCCTCCAGCTCCTTTTGCCGGGAAATGTCGATAAACGACTCGACACCGCCCACGATCCGGCCTTTGCCGTCACGCAGGTAATCGATATTTTTCAAGAGAGAGACGGTCTGGCCGGATTTTTTGACAATGGTGCAGCGGGCACCGATCACCGGCTTTTCCACCGCTTCATCGTAAAGGCCGCAGCTGTCTCCGCAGGGAATCCCCTCAAGAAACGAGCAGTGCCGGCCAACGGCTTCCTCTGCCGAGTAACCGGTAATCCGTTCGGCCGCCCGATTCCAGTAGCGGACAATCATGTTGAGATCGACCACAAACAGGCCGCTCGGGATGGTCCCTAAGACATCACCCAACTGCAGCTGATCGATCAAGCTGGAATGGCTATTCACGACTTCCCCTCTAGTATTCAGAAACTCTCGAAGCATAGCAAATTACAGCATATTGCCCAATAGAAAACGAAGAAACGGCTTTTGCCCCCCGGGATCGCTAAGCCCGCGCCAGGATTGCAACCGCAACGTCACAGGCCCCGGCCTGCTTCAAGACCCTGCAGCACTCGCGGACCGTCGCTCCTGAGGTCATCACATCATCGACCAGCAGGACCCTGCTGCCGGCCAATGACCCTTGGCAGTGAAAGGCCCCGGACAGGTTGAGGTCTCTTTCGGCGAGAGGCAGCCCCTGCTGTGGTGGCGTAGGGCGCAGGCGCCGCAGCCGTAACCCATCGAGCGGCCAGCCGGTTCTTGTACAGACCGGGCGCGCTATTTCCAGAGCCTGGTTGTAACCGCGCTGGCGCAGACGGCCGGAATGAAGAGGTACGGGCAGAACCAGATCAAAAGGCGGCGGGGAGCCTTGCTCAGTCAGACGGTCGGCGAGCAGTTCACCCAGTCCGCGGGACAGGAAGAGCTGATCTCGATATTTCAAGCGATGAATCGCATCCTTGAGAGGGTCACAGTAGCTGCCGACCATCCATACCCGGCTGAAGGGAGGAGGTTTGCGCAGACAGGCTTCACAGCTGTGGCTAGTCGCAGCAAAACTTGACAGAGGGGCGGCGCAGACCCGGCAGGCCGAGACCGGTTCGTGGATTGTTTGGTGACATTCCGGGCAGAGTTCTCCCCGGCAGGACTTCAGAAGGCGCGTTGACGAGCAGAACAGGCAGCAGGAAGGGAGCAGCAGATCGACACAGGCTCCGACCTGCCGGCTGAGCAGCGCAAGGAACGACATGATCCCCCTGCAATATCAGATAACATTAAAAAAGCTGATCCCGAGTCGCAAACTATGCCCCGGTCGGCACCAGCACAGCAGGCATTTACTTCAACGCCAACCGTCAATCGACGATCAGATTCTTCCCTGTCATTTCGGCCGGGACCGGCAACTCCATCATGCCGAGCAGGGTTGGGGCAAGATCGGCCAGAATCCCCGCCTCGAGCCGTGCCTGCTTTCGCTGGGAATCGACCAAAATCAGCGGTACGCGATTGGCGGTATGGGCGGTGTGCGGTGCCCCCTTGGCATCGACCATCTGCTCGCAGTTGCCGTGGTCGGAGGTCAGCAGCGCACAGCCCCCTGCGGCAAGAATCGCATCGACGACTTTGCCGACGCAGCAATCGACAGTCTCCATGGCGGTCACTGCCGCTGAAAGGACTCCGGTATGTCCGACCATGTCCGGGTTGGCGAAGTTGAGAACAATCAGGTCATAGTCACCCGAGGCAATGCGGCGAACGGCTTCATCCGTGACTTCGACCGCGCTCATGGCCGGCTTCTGGTCATAAGTGGCCACATCTTTCGGCGAAGGGATCAGCACACGGTCTTCATTGGCAAACGGTGCTTCCACCCCGCCATTGAAGAAGAATGTGACATGGGCATATTTTTCGGTTTCGGCGATCCGCAGCTGGCGCAACCCGGCACGGGCAACCACCTCGCCAAGAATGTTCGGATAGGTCTCAGACGGATAGGCAATCGGCAGATCGAAGGTTGCATCGTACTCGGCGAGACAGACGAAACTGCTCAGTGCCGGGCAACGGGCTCTGGTAAACCCATCGAAATCGGGCTGAGCCAGGGCACGGGTAATTTCCCGAGCACGGTCGGCGCGAAAGTTGAAAAAAATGACGCTATCACCCTCGGCAATTGTTCCGACCGGTCCTCCTTCCTGACAGATGACCCGGGGCTCGACAAATTCATCGGTCTGCCCCATGGCGTAGGCGTCGGCGACGGCCTTGGCACTCGACGGCACCTCCTCGCCTTGACCAAGGACCATGGCTTGCCAGGCCCGTTCGACCCGCTCCCAGCGATTGTCGCGGTCCATGGCGTAATAGCGGCCGATCACCGTCGCCACCCGACCGTGACCAAGCCGCGCAAGCTCCTGCTCCAGTTCGGCCAGGTAGCCGGCCCCGCTCTGTGGCGGAGTGTCACGGCCGTCGAGAAAAGCGTGAATGCAGATATCGGTGATCCCCTGACGGATGGCCAGGTCGACCAGGGCGTAGAGGTGGCTGTTATGGGAATGGACCCCGCCGTCGGACAACAGGCCAAGCAGGTGCAGTTTGCCGCCGGTGTTGCGCACCCGACCCAGTGCTTGCAGAAGAACGGGATTGCGGTAGAAGTCTCCCTCTTCGATGCTCCGACTGATCCGTGTCAGATCCTGGTAGATGACCCGCCCGGCGCCGATATTGAGGTGGCCGACCTCTGAGTTTCCCATCTGGCCGTCCGGCAATCCGACATTGAGCCCGGAAGCGTTGAGGAAAGAATTGGGGCAGGTTGCGACCAGATCATCGAGACGAGGAGTTTTCGCCAGACAGACGGCATTGGCCCGACAGTCATCATTGATCCCCCAACCGTCGAGAATAATCAGGCCGACCGTACGCTTCATGCCCCTTCCCACTCCTTCTGCTCGCCATGGTGAACCACCATCTTGTCGAGTTCCAGGGGACGGGCCTGCTGAATCAGCTTGCGGTCGACCAGACCGATGGTTCCCCACTGACCGCAAGCCGAACAGCGACTCTGCCATTGCGACGAGGCCGCGGCACAACTCTCACAGGCGAAGTTGAGCCGCAGCTGTTTGGTGACACCCAAAGCCTTCTGGTATTCGGCGACCGCCTCATCGAGATTGTGCCGACGCCGGTAGGCCTCGGCGAGCAGCAGGTGAACCTGAGGGCTTTCAACGCCGGAGCTTTCCACCGCCTGAAGCTGGTCCATCGCCTCGTCGACCATTTCCAGCCTCAAACAGAGCTTGCCGTAGAACAGGCGGAACATCAGGTCTGAACCCTGTTCGACCACCAGGCTGCGGAAGAAGGCAAGGAGCGAAGAAGGATCCTCGCGCTCCAGGAAGTAGTCCTCGAGCCTCTCGAGAAAGATGCTTTTGCCCAGGCTCTTATAGCCCTGCTGCCAGGCTTTGACAGCATCGTCTCCGCGACCCAAGGCGAGATAGGCGTCACCCATGGAGACCTGGGCAGGAGTAAATTCGGGCTTTTGCCGGATGACATCCTTGAGTTCGGATTTGGCGTTTTCGGCGTTGCCGGCGTCGATCGCCTGACGCGCATTCTCATAGCGCAGGAAAAGGAGCAGATCCTTCTCGTCGTTGATGCGGTTCGGTCCCGGACCCGCCTTGAGCACCTGGCGCTGCGTGTCGAGGGCCTCCGCCCAGCGTTCGTGCTTGACATAGAGGTCGCGCAGGGACCGCAACGCCTTGCGGTTATCTTTTTCCAGGGCGATCAGGGCCAGGTAGCTGGCAATGGCCTCCTCGTCCGCCAGCATCTCTTCCTGAATGCTCGCCGTCTTGAACAGCACCTCGCGGTTTTTCGAGTCGATCTCAGCAGCTCGGCGCAAAAGGCTCAAGCCCTCGGCCGGGTTCCCTTCCTGGCTACTGAGGCTGGCCATGGCAATCAGGGTGTCAACCCGTTTGGGGTCGCGCTCCAGGGCTTTCTGCAGATAACCACGCGCTTTTTTGAGGTCACCGGAGAGTAGTCGACCAACTCCTTCGCGATAAATGGCCCCGATTTCGCGCTGCTTCTTCTCGCCCCGTTCCCTTCGCCAGTGTTTGAACCAGTGACCAACAGAACTGTAGAGATGGACCACGAAGCCGACAATCAGGCCGGCCAACACGCAGGCAACCAGCACCATGGCAACCGGATATTCAAAGCTCTGCTCCGGCAGGTAGAAGACCGTCACCAGATGCGGATTGAGTCCCCAGAAGTAGAGGAAGAAGAGCACGAAAAAGATGAAAAGCAAAATCGCCGCCATGAATGTCATCGGTTGCCTCCCCGGTGTTCAGTTCGTACAGGTCGTGTAAGCGTCATTAACTGCCGTGTTTCTCGATATCGGCCTTGCACTCGATACAGTAACGCGAAAAAGGACGTACTTCCATGCGCCGCGGAGAAATCTCCTCCCCGCACTCGGCGCAAATACCGTATTCACCGAGTGCGATGCGATCCAGCGCGGCATCGATATCGCGTATGCGCTGCTGCTGGGTTTCGCTCAGGTTGAACAGCACATCCCGGTTGTAGGCGATGGACGACATGTCACCGATGTCTGCCACCCCATCCTGTCCCAGCTCGCGACAGGTCTCGTAAGAGTCGCTGATCTCCTGGACCAGCTCGTCGCGCATTTTCTGCAGTTGCTCTTTGACTGTGGCGAAGTTGTCGGTCATGCAATGCTCCTGATCGGAAAAATAAGGCCTCCCCGGTTCCGGCAAGCTTATCCCGAAATTAAACCACAAACAGCCTGGCAAGGCGAAGTAAATTCAACCCCGCACAGGAGAGGCTAATGGTGATAGGGTTCCCTGCGTAGAATAGTCCCGGCACGATAGAGCTGTTCGAGCAGAATCAACCGTGCCATCTGGTGAGTAAACGTCATGGCCGAGAGAGAAAGAAGGCGATCGGCCCGCAGCCGGACGGCGTCACTCAGACCGTAGGGGCCGCCGATGACAAAGGTCATCTCACTAACCCCACTGAGCATCTGTTGCTCGAGCAGGTTGGCCAGCCCCGGAGAATCGAGCTGTTTGCCACCGCCATCGAGGGCGACCAGCAGACCATCCGGGCCAACTTTCTGCAGCAGCGAATCCCCTTCCATGGTGGTGATCCGCGACAAATCCGGCTTGCTGCCTGTTTTGCATTCCTTGAGCTCCGTAATACGCAGCGGCAGATAATGCTGCAGGCGGCTGACGTACATCTGGCAGCCATCTCGCAGCCAGGGTTCAGACAGCTTCCCGACACAGAGCAGGTGAAGCTTCACGCCGGACGCTGAGAAGCCTTGTCCGATTCGGGAATTTCGATCTCTTTGGCTTCGGCCCAAAGGCCATCGAGGTCGTAGAATTCGCGAACCGGTTCGTGGAAGATGTGCACCATGACATCGCCGTAGTCGATCAGCACCCAGCGTCCTTCACGCATCCCCTCGATGCCAAGCGGCATGGTGTCATGCTCTTTTTTGAGCCCGAGGTGAACCGATTCCGCTGCCGCCTGCACCTGCCTGTCGGATCCGCCGGAGGCCAGAACCAGGAAGTCGGTGAGCGAGGAGAGATTACGGACATCGAGAACGCGAACATTGAAGGCTTTTTTGTCGAGGGCCTTGGCAGCACACAGCAAGGCCCGCTGTTCGGATTGCAAATTAGGGACTCCCATCGTTCGGCCCACAGTACAGGCCATGCGTCGTTATGTAGTCGATAACCCTGTCGGGGACCAGGTAGCGGATCGATTTCCCCCCGGCCACATTGTCCCGGATCGTGGTCGACGAGATGTCGAGCCGGGTCTCCTGCAGGAAGATCAACATGTGCCCGGAGCTGTGTCGAAAGCTGCGAGCCGCGGCAGAATAGCAGAACTCCCCGCGCATCGCAACGGGGAGGA
>PKTY01000193.1 GCA_002869725.1 Desulfuromonas sp.
CGGAGCAAGACCGAATAGGGGAGTGTTTGAGGGCGGCCCGCCCGAGACTCCCGGGTTGGTTGCTTGAGGCCGTCGGCAACGACGGTCCTAGAGGAATGGTCGCCACCCCGCCAAGGGCAACCACAGCGGGGGACAGAACCCGGCTTAAGGCCCTCTCCGGCCACAAACTTTAGCCAAAATGGCACCGCATACACGCACGGCGCCACTCTTGTTTCGCTGCATTTTCAAGACCGAGCCCTCTCTGCACAAGTCCCGGACGCCGTATTCATTTCTACCCCCACAACTCATGAACACCATACCATTCGACTGGCGACAGCTGCACAAGCGATTAGGGACTGAGCTTGCCTCCCTCGATGAGGCTGAGCTTGAGTGGCTGAGGGTTGAGGTCGCCGCCATCAGCCGGATTCAGGAACAGCTCAACAGGCTTTTCATTACGGCCGGTGGCGCACAGCTCTGTCAAACCTGTCGGGGGGAGTGTTGTGGCTGCGGGCGCCATCACCTGACCCTGACCAACCTCCTCGGCGGACTGCTGGCCGGAATCGAGCCTCCTGAACCCGACTTCAGTTTGACCTGCCCTTATCTCGGGGCAACCGGCTGTCGACTGGTCCCTGCCCGACGCCCCTACAACTGTATCACCTTCTTCTGTGAACCCCTCGAGGAGAACCTGGGGGCTGCTGGTCGAGCGCGTTTGCGTGATCTTGATGGCCGGCTACGCGAACACTATCAGCTGATCGCCGGCCGTTACCCGCTGGCCAGTCTACGTGGCCTCTGTCTTGCCCTGGATCGTCATGGACATGATTTCCTGCTGCGTCGGCAGGATGTCCCGTGATACAATGCCGGACAACTTCCTGTTCAAAAGGATCGCCCATGGAGCTCAGTTTTAGAAAGAGTAACGGTCGGATCGATGAGCTGCTGGCTGAGCTGCTTACTCTGGCCGAAGTTCACCATCCTGAGATCATTCGGGAAATGGTTCTAAGCGCGCTGATCACCGGCCAGGAGAATAGCTACCTCGCCGACCTCAAGATGCTGCGCGCCACCATGAAGGAGATGCGCTATACCAGCAAACTGTTTGCCCCGTACCGGGATCGCAAGAAGGTGACGATCTTCGGCTCGGCGCGCAGCGGTGCCGACGAAGCGATCTACCAGAAATGCGTAACCTTTTCGCGCCAGCTGGTACGCCTTGGCTATATGGTGATAACCGGCGGTGGACCGGGGATCATGCAGGCCGGCAATGAAGGGGCCGGCCCGGAAAACTCCTTCGCAGTCAATATCCGACTCCCCTTTGAACAGGAGACCAACCCGGTGATGAGCAACAGCCCCAATATCATCACCTACCGCTACTTCTTCAACCGCAAGGTTGCTTTTCTCAAGGAAGCTGACGCCGTCGCCCTGTTCCCCGGAGGCTTTGGTACCCTTGATGAGGCGATGGAGACCCTGACCCTGGTCCAGACCGGCAAGAACCCGCCGATTCCCCTGGTGCTGATCGATGACGATGACGGTAGCTACTGGGAGCCTTGGTTCGACTTTATCAAGAAGGTCCTGCTTAAACGCGGTCTGATCTCCGGCGAAGATTTTAGTCTGTTCACCATTACCCGCGACCCCTTCGAGGCGGCCCAGATCATCGCCGACTTCTACCGAAACTACCATTCAAGCCGTTGGGTTGGGGAGACCCTGGTGATACGACTCAACAAGATCCTCAAGGCAGAGCAGCTCGCCATTCTCGAACAGGAGTTCGCCGAAATCATCGAGTCCGGCAGCCACCTATCCATCTGCAAGGCTTTCCCCGAGGAGCAGGATCAGCCTGACCTCATCGATTTGCCGCGCCTGGCTTTTCGTTTCAATCGCCGCAACTACGGGCTGCTCAAGGCCTTTCTGCGCCGTTTGAACTCGTTCTGATCTGTTCAGGCGTGCAGCGCCCGCCCGGCTGCAGCCAACGCCGCTTCCTTGAACGCCTCGCTTAAGGTTGGGTGGGCGTGGGTGATCAGGGCGACATCTTCAACACTGCCACCGAACGCCATGATACTGGCGGCCTCAGCGATCAGCTCGGAAGCACGCGGGCCGATGATATGCACTCCGAGCAGACGCCCGCTCTCGGGTGAGGCCAGAACCTTGACGAACCCATCGGTTTCATCGAGAGCTTTAGCCCGGCCACTGGCCATGAATGGAAAATGTCCGCTCTGGTACGCGGTCCCTTCAGTCTTAAGCTGCTCTTCGCTGGCGCCAACCGCGGCAACTTCCGGCATGGTATAGACCACGCCGGGGATCAGTCGATAGTCGACCTCGGGGAGTTCTCCGACCATACGCTCGACACAGACCACCGCTTCATCCATCGCCTTGTGGGCAAGCATTGGCCCGTCGATCAGGTCCCCGACCGCGTAGACATGTGCGACGCTGGTGCGAAAGTCAGTATCGACCTTGACTCTGCCTCCGTCAGTCAGCTCGACCCCGGCCTGCTCCAAGCCAAGGCCATCGGTGCAGGGGCGACGGCCAGCGGCTACCAGCAGCCGATCGCAGGTCAACTCCCCTTGTTCTCCTCCTTTCAGGTGAAGCCTCAGCCCCTCTTCAGTGTTATCGACCGACGCAACCCGGGTTCCGGCATGAATGACCATCCCCTGTTTCTGCAGGCTTTTGATCAGGGCTTTGGCGACTTCCTGGTCGGTGTTTGGCAGCAGGATTTCAAGCTGCTCGACTACCGTCACCCTGGACCCAAGTCGTAACCAGACCGAACCGAGTTCCAGGCCGATATAACCGCCGCCGACCACGACCAGCTGTTCCGGAACCTGATCGTAACTCAAGGCATGCCTAGCATGGCCAATCCGTTGCCCGTCAAAGGGGAGATCAGGGAGCTCAACCGGAAGGCTGCCGGTGGCCAACAGAATTTTCTCCCCCTGAAGTGTCTGCATGCCTTGGTCGGTTTCAACGACAACCCGCATCTGCTCTGCAACACTTTCGAGACGTCCATTGCCATGGACCAGTTCGATCCCCTGTTTTTTGAACAGGCTGGCAATTCCACGGGTCAGGCGGGTGACCACATCATCCTTGCGCTTCATCATCTTGGCGAGGTCGAGGCGTGGCGAATCGATCAATATGCCATGTTTTGCAAACTGGTCCCTGGCCAGAGCGAAGTATTCGCTGGAATCGAGCAACGCTTTGCTCGGAATGCACCCTTCGTTAAGACAGGTCCCGCCCAGGGCTTCGCGTTTCTCGACCACGGCGACCTTCCAACCGTACTGAGCGGCGCGCAGAGCGGCTACGTAGCCACCAGGGCCTCCACCGACAATCACCAGATCATAGCTTTGACTCATGAGCGAGCTCCTTGATCCCTTTTTTGAACAGGAGTTGAAAAACAGATGGTCTCAGAGTTCGAGGAGCAACCCTTCAGGATCCTCGATGAACTCCTTGATCCGGCGCAGGAAACCGACCGCTTCCCGACCATCGATCAGGCGGTGGTCATAGCTCATGGCTAGGTTCATGATCGGCCGGATGACAATCTCTCCATCACGAACCACTGGCCTCTCGGTAATCGCGTGCATGCCGAGTACTCCGGTCTGAGGCGGGTTGAGAATCGGGGTGCTGAGCAGCGACCCGTAGACACCGCCGTTGCTGATGGTAAAGGTTCCCCCTTCGAGCTCGGCCAGAGTCAGCTTGCGCTGTACAGCTTTCTCCGCCAGGTGGGCGATCTGCTGCTCAATTTCGCCGAAGGTCAGCTCTCCGGCATCGCGCAACACCGGGACCACCAGGCCACGTTCGGTCCCCACTGCGATGCCGATGTCGTAATAGTGGTGATAGACGATTTCCTGGCCATCGATGCGGGCATTGACCGTCGGATATTCACGTAGCGCTTCGACAGTCGCCTTGACAAAAAACGACATCAAACCGAGTTTGACCCCATGTTTTTTGGTGAAATGTTGCTGGTGCTTGCTGCGCAACGCAATGACCTCGGACATATCGGCTTCATTGAAGGTGGTCAGCATGGCGGTCTGTTGGCGGGCTTCTAGCAGGCGCGCGGCGATCCGCTGGCGGATTGGTGTCATCGCCTCACGGGTGGTGGGGCGTCCAGATGTGTCGAGTGTTTCGTCCGGCGCTTCCGGCCTGGCCACGGCCTCCTTGTCGGTTACGGTGCCCGCGGCCGCTTGGCGTACGTCTTCGAAGGTGACCCGGCCTTTGCGTCCGGAGCCCTGAATCGTGCTGGGGTCGAGCCCTTTTTCGCGGGCCAGCTGCTTGGCGGCTGGGTTGATGCGGGTGTCGCCAGTCTCAGCTTTCGTAACCGTTTTGCTGTCCGCCTTTTTTTCAGTGTGCTTGTTAGGTTTCTGCTCTGCGTCTTTGTCAGAGTCCTTCGGGGTTGCGCCGGGACCCTCGTCGATGGTGGCGATCACCGTGCCGATCTGGACGGTCTCACCCTCCGGCACCTTGATGCGCAGTACGCCGTCGACTTCAGCCGGAACCTCGACGTTGATCTTGTCGGTCTCCAGTTCGCAGAGGGTGTCGTCCTTGGCAACCTGCTCGCCGTCCTTTTTCAACCATGAGGCGACCAGCGCCTCCTGAATCGATTCTCCGACTTCGGGAACTTTGATGTCCATGGATCAATCCTTTGTGCCGAGGGCTTTTTCGATGAGCTCCTGTTGTTCCTGCTGGTGGCGGCGATGTGAGCCGACCGCCGTGGTGGCGGCGGCCTTGCGGCCGATGTAGTGTGGCTCTTTGTCGAGCAGATCGCGCAGCTGCGGTCGCAGGTGGGGCCAGGCGCCCATGTTGGCCGGCTCTTCCTGGACCCAGGCGAACTCCTTGGCCTTCGGGTAGGCAGCTATCGTCTCCTGTAGCAGGTTACTATCAAGCGGGTAGAGCTGCTCGATGCGCACAAGACCGATGTCGTCACGCTTTGCATCCTGTTTTGCCGCGAGCAGGTCGTAGTAGACCTTGCCGGTGCAGAGCAGTAGACGTTGTATCTCCGCTGCATCGCCCGGCCCCTGGAGGATGTTGGCGAAGCGGCCGTCGGCCAGCTCGTCTAGTGTGCTGGTGCAGGCAGGCAGACGCAGCAGGCTTTTCGGTGTGAAGATGATCAGCGGTCTTCGCCAGGGTACCTTGACTTGGCGGCGAAGCAGGTGGAACAGCTGGGCCGGGCTGCTCGGCTGAGCGACCTGCATGTTGTGCTCGGCGCAGAGCGAGAGGTAGCGCTCGATGCGCGCGCTAGAGTGCTCCGGACCCTGCCCCTCGTAGCCATGGGGGAGGAACATGACCAGGCCGCTGGAACGGTCCCATTTGGTGCCGCTGCCGGAGATGAACTGGTCGATAATCACCTGGGCGCCGTTGGCGAAGTCGCCGAACTGGGCCTCCCAGATGTTCAGCCCCTCGGGGGTTTCCATTGAGTAGCCGTACTCGAAGCCGAGCACGGCTACCTCGGAGAGGATGCTGTTGTAGACCTGGATCGGCGCCTGGCCCTTCTCGAGAAAGGCGAGCGGAAAATAGAGCTGGGCGTTCTCCTGGTCGACCAGAGCGGCATGGCGGTGGTTGAAGGTGCCGCGCCGACAGTCCTGGCCGGAGAGGCGCACCGGCACCTGCTCGGTCAGCAGGGTGGCGAATGCCAGCGCCTCGGCGTTGCCCCAGTCGATCCCGAAGCCTTCGCTGACCGCCTCCCGGCGGCGTTCCAAAAGCTTGGCGATCTTGGGGTGGACGTGGAAGGTCGCCGGAGGCGACGTCATCTTGTCGGTCAGGGTGCGTAGCCTCTCGGCGTCGACAGCGGTCTTCGGCTGGTCAGGGGTGTACTCGCGTTGGACCTTTGCCCACTTGGCCTGGAAGCCGACGTCGCGTTGGTTGACCGGTTCGGCTTCGAGGGCTAGTTCGAGGGTGTCTGCGGTCTCCTGTTCGAGGGCCTTGATCTGAGAGGGGTCGACTCCGTCTTTAATCAGTCGTTCGGCGTAGATCTCGTGCAGCGGCGGACGTTGGCGGATCCGCTCGTACATCAGCGGCTGGGTGAACGCCGGTTCGTCCCCCTCGTTGTGGCCGTAGCGGCGGTAGCAGATCACCTCAACCACCACGTCACGGGCGAATTGCTGGCGGTATTCAAGGGCCAGTTGGGTGGCGTGAACCACCGCCTCGGGGTCTTCGCCGTTGACGTGGAAGACCGGGATCATCAGCATCTTGGCGACATCTGTGGCATACAGGGTGGAGCGGGCGTGGGCTGGCTCGGTGGTGAAGCCGATCTGGTTGTTGAGCACCAGGTGGAAGGTGCCGCCTGACTGGTAGCCGTCGACCTGTGAGAGGTTGAGAACTTCGGCGATCACGCCCTGGCCAGCGAAGGCTGCGTCGCCGTGGACCAGCAGCGGCAGCACCCGTTTGCGGCCGCCCGGGCCGTAGCCGATGTGGCGCGCCCGGCACTTGCCGATCACCACCGGATCGACCGCTTCGAGGTGGCTCGGGTTGGCAGCCAGGCTCAGGTGGATGCTCCCATTGCCGTCGATTTTACGGTCGACCGACGAGCCCTTGTGGTATTTGACGTCGCCGTCGCCGACGAAGGCGAGCTCGAGATTGTCCTTGAATTCGGCGAAGATGTTCTCGAGGGGTTTCTGGAAGATGTTCGCCAACACGTTGAGCCGGCCACGGTGCGCCATCCCCATGACGACGTCGGTGACGCCGAGAGAGGTGGCGTGTACCACCAGGCATTCGAGCAGTGGAATCATCGCCTCTCCCCCCTCCAGCGAGAAGCGTTTCTGACCGAGGAACTTCTTATGCAGAAACGCCTCGAACAGGGTCGCCTTCTGCAGGGTCCTGAGGATATCGAGCCGGTCCGGCTCGTTCAGCTGCGGCCGGTTGCGGACCGTCTCCATACGGTCCTTCAGCCACTGCCGCTGGTCGGGATCCTGGATGTGCATGAACTCGACGCCGATGGTGCTGCAGTAAGTCTCGCGCAGCAGATCGAGGATCTCACGCAAGGTGGCGCTCTGCTGGGGGTAGCGCAGCGGGTAGAAGGTGCGTTCGAGGTCGCCCTCGTCGAGGCCGAAAACTGCGAGGTTGAGCAGCGGGTGGTCCTGCTTACAGGGGGAGAGCGGGTCGGTGCAGGCCACTAGGTGGCCGAGGTCGCGGTAGCGGTAGATCAGCGAGTCGACGGCCGAGGCTTTGGCCGCTAGGTCGCGATCGACCGTCGGTGCCTGATGGGCCAGGTCGAAGCCCTCGAAAAAGGCCTGCCAGTCGTCGGAAAGCTGTTCCGGCGTAGCTTTCCAGATTCGGTACTGCTCTTCCAGCCACTGCGGGCTGAGGTTACCAGTAACAGCCATGGGCGACCCCTTCCAGAATCATCGATTTTCCGCAACATCAAGTCGCAGAATTATAGCAGCATGGGGATGGTTGGGCAATCTGCGGATCACCCCTTGACTGCGAGCAACTCAGCGTGGTTTCGGTCGGCAGATGCCTTTCTGACAGGTTAGCGACGGATCGTAGGGGAGGTCATCGAGGTAGCGTTCTGCCTGGATCGCCGCCATGCAACCGGTGCCGGCGGCAGTGATCGCCTGGCGGAACTGGGGGTCCTGAACGTCGCCGGCGGCAAATACCCCGGGGATGCTGGTCTCCGCACCATGGCGGGTTGTTAGGTAGCCCTCGGTATCCATCTCTAGTTGATCTTCAAACAGATGGGTGTTGGGCTGATGGCCGATGGCGATGAACACGCCGTGACAGGAGATATCTTCAACCGTCCCGGTGTTACGCTGAGTCACTTTGATGCCGACCACCCCGCTCTGGTTGGAAAGGATTTCGGTGACTTCGCTGTCCCAGCGAAAGGTGATCTGCTTGTTGGCCAGAGCGCGATCGGCCAGTACCGGCGTGGCGCGCAGCGAATCGCGACGGTGGACCACGGTCACCGACCTGGCGATGCGGGTCAGGAACACAGCCTCTTCCATGGCGGTATCGCCACCGCCGACAACCACCACGTCCTTGTCGCGATAAAAGAAGCCGTCGCAGGTGGCGCAGACCGAAACGCCTCTCCCGTAGAGCTCCTTCTCATTGTCCAGGCCGAGCAGTCTGGCCGATGCGCCGGTGGCGATAATCAGGCTCATGCAACGGTAGAGGGTCTCGTCAATCCACAGGCGAAACGGCCGTTCCTTGAGATCGACCTTGCTCACTTCGCCGGTGATGAATTCGGTACTGAACCGCTCGGCCTGACGACGCATGTTGTCCATCAGCTCCGGTCCATCGACCCCTTGCGGAAAGCCGGGGAAATTGTCGACAGCCGTAGTGGTGGTCAGTTGGCCACCGGGCTGCCCCCCCTCGATCAGCAGCGGACAGCAGCGACTGCGACCGGCGTAGATGGCTGCTGTCAGACCGGCCGGTCCGGAGCCGAGGATAATGATTTCATAGATCAGATCAGGGTTGGCCATGACCACCCTCCTCATATTGACGAGCTGCGTGATAGGAAGAGCGCACCAGCGGGCCGGCTTCAACATGGCGAAAACCACGCTGCAGGCCCTGTTGGCGCAGTGTGGCAAACTCATCCGGGTGCAGGTAGCGAACCACCGGCAGGTGCCTTTTTGTCGGTTGCAGGTACTGGCCGAGAGTCAGCATTTGGCAGCCGCAGTCCAGCAGATCATCCATGACCGCCGAGATTTCATAGTGTTCCTCTCCCATGCCGAGCATCAGCCCCGACTTGGTTGGGATTTGGCTGTCCAGTTCCCTGGCTAGAGCGAGCAACGCCAGAGATCGGCTGTAATCAGCTCCCTGACGGGCTTGGGGATAGAGGCGTGGCACCGTTTCCAGGTTGTGACCGAGAACCTCAGGCCGTGCCTTGAGAACGGTGGCCAGAGCCTGCTGGTCCCCCTGCAGGTCGGGGATCAGCAGTTCGGTGCGGCATTTCGGCAACCGGGCGTGGATGGCGCGGGTGACCGCGGCAAACTGGCTCGCTCCGCCATCGGTCAGGTCGTCGCGGGTCACCGAGGTGATCACCGCATGGTGCAGCCCGAGTTCGGCAACCGCCCGAGAGATTTTTTCGGCTTCGTCGGGATCGGGAGCTGTCGGAGTGGCCTGCCTGACATTGCAGAAGGCGCAATCGCGGGTGCAGCTGTCACCGAGAATCATGAAGGTTGCGGTCCCCTGGCTCCAGCATTCCCCCTGGTTCGGGCAGGCCGCACTGCGGCAGACCGAGTTGAGGCCGAACTCGCGATGGTAGCGATCGATTCGGGCATAGTTGGGCCCGGCAGGAAAGCGAACCTTTAGCCAGTCAGGCTTGCGCACGACAGTTTGCTTCAACCCTTCATCTCCAATTCCGAAAATTCCCCCGATACTGTTTTGAACTCCCGCTCTCCCAGACAAGGCCTTTCAAACCATCTGCCGTACTGCTCAACCAGGGCATCCTCCACGCATCTCAAGCTGACGCTGCGGCCGAGTTTCTGTTCCATTGAGGTCATGGTGACATCTCGTAGCCCACAGGGGACAATGCTCGCAAACAAAGACAGATCATTGCTGACATTGAGTGCAAAGCCGTGCCAGGCCACCCAGCGTCGTACGGCAACTCCGATTGAAGCAATCTTGCGCTGTCCGACCCAGACTCCGGTGGCTCCCGCCCGGGTTGTGGCCGCAATGCCAAAGCCGGCCAGGGTTGCTATCAACAGCTGTTCGAGGCGGCGCAGGTAGCCATGCAGGTCGCGGCCGAATCGGCTCAGGTCGACAATCGGATAACCGACCAGCTGGCCGGGGTTGTGAAGGGTGATATCGCCTCCACGGTTGCTCNGACTCCGACCAGAGCAGGTGTCGATCATCGGCACCACGCCCCAGGGTGATGACCGTCGGGTGCTCCAATAACAACAGTGTGTCGAATTCAACCGAGCTGCGCTCAGCAAGTAGGCGCTCTTGAAGAATCAGGGCGTCCCGGTAAGGGAGAAGACCGGGACGCCCGACAAAGAATCCTGAAACGCAATGTTCTCCTGAGCATGCCGCCAGGGTCTCCCCTGCATACGGCAACGGGATCAAACCGGCTCGAAGTTACTCTTGTCAGCTCCGCAGAGCGGACAGCACCAATCTTCAGGGAGGTCCTCAAACGCAGTTCCCGGATCGATGCCGTTGCCGGGATCCCCTTCGGCCGGGTCATAAATGTAATCACAGATAACACAACGATACTTGCTCATGGTCGTCTCCTGATGAAATTTGTTGTGGGCAGGCAAGCTGCCAAGTCGTCATCCCGTCGATAAGTATAGTTGAAAGGTCTGCGGCGACAAGTTAAGGAGACAAAAAACTCCGTCTCGCCGCGCGATGTCCCTTGACCGACAGCCGTCCCGGGGATTAATCGATCAGGTCGATTAATGCCTTGACCGCCTTTTCGATCCCGGTGGCTGCTTCAGCAACTCCGCCGGCCAGCATGTAAGCCGGGCTGGTCACCAGCTTGTTTTTGCGATCGACCACGAATTCGGTCACCGGACATTGAACATGGGTTGCACCCATCTTGCCGATTGCCTCGGCAGTCCCTGCATCGGTGCCGATCGTTACCTCATGTTCCAGGCTGTCGGCACCAAGGACCCTGGCGAGGACAGCCGGAGCGATACAGACAGCCCCCACCGGTTTCTTGGCATTAACCATCTCGAGGATCAACCGGGCCACTTCGGCATTTACCGAACAGTCCGGCCCCTTGATTGCAAAGTCACAGAGGTTCTTGGCGGCTCCGAAACCGCCGGGGAGTATCAGGGCATCGATATCGTCTGCCTTCACCTCGGCCATATCCGAAATCTTGCCGCGGGCAATGCGGGCCGCCTCGACCAGCACGTTGCGCGATTCCCCTTGCACCGGTTCCCCGGTCAGGTGGTTGACCACGTGCATCTGGTCGATGTTCGGTGCCATGCAGACCGCCTCAGCGCCGGCCCGATCGATCGCCAGCAGGGTGATCACCGCCTCATGGATCTCGCTGCCGTCGTAGACTCCACACCCAGACAGGACTACTCCGATCTTTTTCGCCATCTTTTCTCCTCCTTGGAAATCAGTCTCACGGGATAAACTTCAGGTGTTTTTGCCGAAACCAGCCCCCCCCGTCTCGTCAAGATTAAAGAAAATTCTTGTCATGTCAAGGAAAGCCGGCGCGAATGTCGCTAGCAAATAGTCTGTCCGGTGTTGTAGCACAACATCTGTCCGGTTGCTGCGGCAAGCGGCGCCAATTTTAGTCAAATCAGCTATACTTGCCAGGATGGTCAACAAGTCGAGGTGGGGAGTCCTATGCAGACAATCATCGAAATCGTGCAAGCTGACATCACCAAGCTCGATATTGACGCCATTGTCAATGCCGCCAATAAAAGCCTGCTCGGTGGTGGCGGCGTCGACGGCGCCATCCACCGGGCGGCCGGTCCGCAGTTGCTTGACGAGTGCCGCATTGTTGGCGGCTGTCCGACCGGAGAGGCGCGTCTCACCCGGGGCTACAACCTGCCTGCCCGTTATGTGATCCACACTGTCGGCCCGGTCTGGCATGGCGGCGATCACCATGAAGATCAACTGTTGACCGATTGCTACCGAAACAGCCTACAGCTTGCCATCGATCACAATCTGCAAAGCATCGCCTTTCCGTCGATCAGTACCGGTGCTTATCGGTTCCCGCTGGAGCGGGCCTGCCGGATCGCTTTACAGACCACCCTCAGCAGCCTGGCCAGTGGCTGCTCCCTGAAGCGGGTCATCTTTGCCTGTTTTTCGGATCACGACCTGCGGACTTATCGGGAAATTTACGGAAACATTTTACGTTGAAGGGGTTGTACGGGTTGTCCTAGATGTCGGGAGCCAGGGAAATTTTGCCTTTGCCTTGGCCTTTTGACTGGTACATCGCATCATCTGCAAGCTTTAACAGCTCGTCACAAGTGGAGAGACCTTGTCCAGGAAAGGTTGCGACCCCCACACTGACCGAAATCACCCCTTCCGCCACTCCCTTCACTCCTTGCTGACCCAAAAGCTCAGAAAGTCGCCGGGCAAATTCGTAGGCTCCCGCCTCCGAGGTCTCCGGCAGGATCATGGCGAACTCATCCCCTCCGAAGCGGGCGGGAAGATCGGATTTTCGCGCCACCTTCTTCATGACAGATCCGATCTGCCTTAACACTTCATCTCCCATGGCGTGCCCGCGCAGGTCATTGACCAGCTTGAAGTCGTCAACATCGAAGAAAATCAGTGACAGCGGCTTGTGGTGGCGCACGGCCCGTTTGAACTCAGATTCCAGACAGCTGTAAAAGTAGCGGCGGTTGTAGAGCTGGGTTAAATCGTCGAGGATCGACAACTCTTCGAAATGTTCCTGAGCCTCTTTGACCAGTCCATACAGGGCGGCATTTTCGATGGCGTTGGCCGAGATGTTGGAAACAAGCTGGCACAGTTTCATGACCCGCCTGGTCACGGCATTTTTGCGGTCGAAGCTTGCGCGCAGCAGATAGGTGCCGATAGTGCTCTCTTTTTTGATGAGCGGAATGATCAGGATCGACTGACAGTTGATCTGCAGCAGCTTATCCTTGATCTTGCTCAGCAGGGGCTCGCGACTGACATCGTTGATAATGACCGGGCTCTTGGTCGCCACCGCCTTGCGTAGTTCCGGGTACTTGCTAAGATCGAGGGAGATCTCTTGGTCTTTGCCCAAATCGTTACTGGCTTCAACGGCCAGGGTTTTCCCATCTTTTAGGCTTAATATGGAGCACCGCTCCACCTCGATGTATTTGGCAATTTTCTGCGTAATATGGCGCAGGATAGCGGTCGGGTTGCGGGTAACCGAAATAGCCTCGGAGAGTTCGAGGAGTATCAGCAGGTCGGTATGGTTCAGGTCGGAGTAGTAGTCATGGGATCTCAGGTGAGTTTCGATGCGGGTGACCACTTCCGGGATGAACAGCGGTTTCACCAGGAAGTCAGTCGCTCCGGCTCTGAGCCCTTGGGTAATGTCCTTGTCGCTCTCTCCCGAGCTGATCAGCATCACCGGTATATCGACCGTCTCGGAGTCGTCCTTCAGCTCTTCGCAAAGCTCGATCCCCCGTCCATTGGCCAGCTCGATATCGATGATGATCAGATCCGGCAGGTTCAGGCCGGCGAGGATCACCGCTTCGTCGTAATGGGCGGTGTCGATAATTTTGTACTGATCCCGCAACGCGTCCCTGAGCAGTTCGCGGTAAGAAAGCTCCTCATCAACAATCAAGATTTTTTTGGCCATTTGCGACTCAACCGATCAAAACAATAAATATCTCATCAAACTACCAGAGAGTGCTCAGTTTTGGGAATAGCCGATGTGTAAATTGTGAGACGATTTTATCGGCTCGGGCGAGACGGTCAAGCTGTAAGACAACAGCTGTAAGGCGGAGGATACCTCTTCACGGCCAGATCGAGAAGGGAGAAGGCTGGTTTCAGTTGAGGCAGGCTCCGTCGAGGAAATCCGTCAAAAGACGTAACAATTCACCTCCCTAGACAAGCCGGCAGATTGAACCGTCAGTTGACTGGTGCGTTTAACTGCCCAGGCCGAGCCCAATAGTACGTGACAAACAGGCCTTTAATGTAGTAAAGATAGTGGTTTGCAAAGGGATATTTTTCTTTTCACGTCGTCTGAGTCGACCGCTGTTAAACTGCGGCGCGAAAACAGCTTGGGTGGCATTATTAATAGTTCTGAATAGCCTCGATTTGACGGATGATGATCACTGCTCCAACTGACAACCTTGCCTCCCTGCGTCGGATCAACTCGCCCCTGGTTTTGACTAGAGGAGGCGAGGTCGATCTGCTGACTTCTGTGGCCGATATTCAGCCTGGATCAGGCCTGGTTCTCCCCTGTTCGCTGGGGAGCCTCGGCGACCAGGAATTCTGTCTGGCTCACGGCCTGAGTTACCCCTATGTAGGCGGTTCGATGGCCAAGGGGATCAGCTCGGTGGCCATGGTCGAAGCTTTGGGCCGCGAGGGGATGCTCGGCTTTTTCGGCGCCGCCGGCCTGTTGCCCGACCAGGTCGAGACGGCCATCGACCAGCTGCAGACCAGTCTGGAGAACGCCCTTTTCGGCTGCAACCTGATCCACAGTCCTCACGAACCGGAACTGGAGGAGGCGCTGGTCGACCTTTTCCTGCGGCGCGGTATCCACCTCATCGAAGCCTCAGCGTTCCTCGACCTGACCCCGGCCCTGGTTCGCTACCGGACCCATGGTATCCACCGGGATCAGACGGGGCAGATCGTCACCCCCAACCGGATCATCGCCAAGGTGTCCCGCGAGGAGGTGGCGGCCAAGTTCATGGCCCCGTCGCCGGACAAAGTGCTGGGCGAACTGGTGAATCGCGGTGTTCTGTCGGCAGAGCAGGCCGCGCTGGCCGCTCAGGTGCCGATGGCCGAGGATATCACCGCCGAAGCCGACTCCGGCGGCCACACCGACAACCGGCCGGCTCTAGCCCTGCTGCCGACCATCCAGTCCCAGCGCTTCCATGTCCAGCAACAGTACGGCTACCGGCAGCCTTTGCGGGTCGGGCTCGGCGGTGGGATCGGCACTCCGGCCGCGGCCGCAGCCGCCTTTGCCATGGGAGCCGACTACCTGGTGACCGGTACGTTCAACCAGGCCTGCATCGAGTCGGGGAGCAGCGACCCGGTTCGTCAACTCCTGGCCGAAACCCGTCAGGCCGATGTGACCATGGCACCGTCTGGCGACATGTTCGAAATGGGGGTCACGGTGCAGGTGATCAAGCGTGGGACCATGTTCCCGATGCGCGCCGCCAGACTTTATGAGCTCTATCGTAGCTGCAGCAGCCTCGACGACATCCCCGCCGCTGAACGGCAAAAACTGGAGAAGACCGTCTTCCAGAAAAGCTTGAACGAGGTCTGGGATGAAACCCGCCGCTATTTCCTGGACCGCAATCCGGATCAGGTCCGCAAGGCCGAGCAGGACCAGAAACACAAGATGGCCCTGGTGTTTCGCTGGTACCTCGGCCAGTCGCCGGTCTGGGCCAACCAGGGGCTCCCCGAACGGCGCCTCGATTACCAGGTCTGGTGTGGTCCGGCCATGGGCGCTTTCAACGAATGGGTCAAAGGTTCTTTCCTGGAACCGCTCGACCAGCGTCGCGTCGCCACCGTCGCCCTCAATATCCTGTTCGGGTCCGCGGTCTTGACCCGTTTCCGGCAGTTCAGACAGCAGGGGGGGCAGCTGGCCGACGATTCCGCCGTGACCGCCCCCTTGAGAATTGAGCAGATCAAGGAGTACCTCAGTTGAAAGAAGATCAAAGCATAGAGAATGGGCAGACCCCGGCCATGACCCCTCTGGCGATCGTCGGTATCGGAAGCCTGTTCCCCCAGGCCGGCGACACAGGCGTCTTCTGGTCGAACATTCGCGAGGGGGTCGATGCCATCACAGAAGTCCCCGAGACCCATTGGCGCTCAGACGACTATTTCGACTCGGACCCCAAGACTCCTGATAAAGTCTATGCCAAGAGCGGCGGGTTCCTTGCCCCGGTCGATTTCCGACCGATGGATTACGGCGTCCTCTCCAACGCCCTGGAAGCGATCGATACCTCCCAGCTGCTCGGTCTGGTCGCTGTCGAACAGGCGCTGCGCGATGCCGGCTATGCCGATGGCAAGCCCCTCGACCGCGATCGGGTCAGCGTGGTGCTTGGCGTCACCGGGACCCTGGAACTGGTTGTTCCCCTCGGGGCCCGCCTCGGCCACCCGCGCTGGCGGGAAGCTTTGCGTGATGCCGGCATCGCCGAGGCCCTCGCCGAAGACGTCATGCAGCGGATTAGCGATTCCTATGTCCCCTGGCAGGAGAACTCCTTTCCCGGACTGCTTGGTAATGTGGTGGCCGGGCGGATCAGCAAGCACTTCGATTTCGGCGGCACTAACTGCGTGGTCGATGCTGCCTGCGGCAGCTCGCTGGGGGCCCTCAACCTGGCTGCCATGGAGTTGGCGACCGGACGGTCCGACCTGGTGATCACCGGAGGGATCGATACCTTCAACGACATTTTCATGTACACCTGTTTCAGCAAGACCCCCGCCCTCTCTCCGTCCGGCCACGCCCGCCCCTTCGATGCCGATGGCGACGGCACCACTCTCGGTGAAGGATTGGGAATCGTGATTCTCAAGCGCCTCGCTGATGCAGAAAGAGATGGCGACCGGGTCTACGCGGTGGTCAAAGGGATCGGTACCTCAAGTGACGGGCGGGGTGCCGCGATCTACGAACCGAG